>CAZALP010000047.1:0-1555 GCA_964486395.1 uncultured Candidatus Saccharibacteria bacterium | reverse complement strand
TCTCCGAAACCCTGGCCTCAATGACCCCCACCAGCATTTTTCTGGAAAAAACCAAAGGTTCGCCGTTGCTCGCATCTTTGGGCAGCTCGATTTTCTCCTTCTTTTTCCCACCCTTCCAAATGCAAGTGCCAAATTCCTGCTTTATCTTTTCTGCAATATCGATATCGGTTTTTAAAGCCACGGCAATATCGTTGGTAATATGATCTGAGCCGATGGGAAATACAGCTACATGGATTAGGTCTCCTTCTTCGTATACTGCCAAATCTGTAGTACCAGCCCCGATATCCACCAAACACACTCCCAATTCCTTTTGCTGGGGAGTCAAACAGGCTCTGGCCGAAGCCAAAGAAGAAGGATTAATGTCTAAAATTTGGAGGCCCGCATTTAAAACAGCGGAGGTTAAATTTTTTAAATAGGGGGTAAATCCGCAAAGAGCCAGTACTTCCACTTCCAGCCTCATTCCCTGCATGTCCAGAGGCTCTTTGATTTGCTCCTGCCCGTCAACTATAAATTGCCGCGGGTAAACATCCATAATTTCCCTGTTGGAAGGAAGGGAAAAAGCTTGAGCGTCCTGCACTACCCTGTTGATGTCTTCTTCTGAAATTTTCTGGTCTGCCCGGGAAACAACTATCGTACCGTGAGAAGGAGTGCAACAAACGTGACTGCCGGAAACGTTAACGTAAACTTCTTCGATCTTTCTGCCTGTCTCCTGCTGAAGCTGAAATAAAAGCTCCCTGATGTTTTTGGAAACCTCATCGATGTTGACCACCACCCCTTTTCTTATTCCAAAAGAAGGAATTTCCGATTGTTCCAATACCTCCAGCTCTTGAGAGCCGTTTTTCTTTCCCGCAACCAAAACCTTGATTGACTTTGTCCCTAAGTCCAGTCCGGTTATGATATGGTTCTTTGCCATTAATCCGTTTTGGAAGCCAATAATTCTTTTACTATTTTGGAAACCAAAGCCCCGTCAGCTTTGCCTTTAACTTGAGGCATTAATTCCGACATGACCTTTCCCATGTCTTTGGGGTCTTTAGCTCCGGTTTTCTCTATTGCTTCTTTGGCAAGCCCCTTTATCTCCCCTTCTGACAGCTGTTCTGGCAGGTACTTTTGCAGAATTTCCAGTTCTTTTTTTTCTTTTTCTGCCAGATCGTTTCTGCCTCCTTTCTCGTATTCTTCTGCCGCCTCTTTTCTCTTCTTGGCCTCGGAGGCAATCACTTCGGTTATTTCCTCGTCGTTTAACTCCGCTTCCTTTTCCTCGCCGGATTGGTACCTTTTTTCCTTCTCCTTGTTCAAAATGGCTGCTGCCAGCATGCGCAAAACAGAAGTCCTCAACTCCTCTTTGCCTTTGACTGATTCTGTCAGGTCTTTTTGAATTTTTTCTTTCAAGCTCATAAACTAGAAAAAACTTATAACTTGCCGAGTTTTTTCAGTTTTTGGTACTCTTTTTTCAATTCCTCTTTCCTCAAGGCCGCTCTCTTTTTTGCCTGACGGCTCTTAGGGCGCTCTTTGAAGCGGTTTTTTCTGGCTCTAAGCAAAATTCCGCTTTGCTGCATTC
>CAZALP010000046.1:0-1611 GCA_964486395.1 uncultured Candidatus Saccharibacteria bacterium | reverse complement strand
GAGATAGAAAAGAAAATTACCCCCAAAACCAAAGCTATTCTAGTTTGCCACACTTACGGCCTGCCGTTTGATATTGAAAAAATTAAAAAATTTGGTTTGCCGATTATTGAAGACTTAGCTCACGCTTTCGGAATAAAACCGAGAGGCGACATAGCTTTTTTCAGCCTCTACAAACAGTTTCCGTCTTTGAGGGGGGGATTATTGGTCTGTCCCAAAGATTGGCAGGTTTCCTTGCCTAAAACACATTTTGGTTTCCGGGATTTTATTTCTTTCTTAAACTGCTTCCCGATTTTTGCTTTTCTTTTTAAAAAATTTGGCAATGAGATAGCCCCGAGAATGTTGAGGAAAGAGAAATTGCCAGAGCCTGGAGCAATAAACGGCGTTTCCTTGAAGCTCTTTTCCGCCAGCTTGAATGATTTTGGACGGTCTCTGGAAAAGAGGAAAAAATTAGCCTTGTTTTTCCAGCAAGAATTAAAGCCACTGGGCTTTGAGGTTCAGGAGGCTGAAGGCAATGTTTTTTGCTATTTATCGGCCTTGGTGCCAAAAAATCTGGCAGAAAAAAGAGATGAGGTGGTGGAGAAATTAAGAAAACACAGAGTTTTTTGCACCAGAATTTGGCACACCCCGATTGTTTTAAATAAAGACGAGTTTCCCAACACCTTTGAAGCGGCCAAAAGAATTATCAATTTCCCGTTGCAGAACCATTATAACGAGAAAGATATTGATAAAATGATTAGTGCGCTTAAAAAAGTTTTAAAAAACTTATGAAAGTATTAATGCCAGTGCTCCATTATTATCCGGTGATTGGAGGGTTGGAAAATTGGACTCAGAATATTGCTGAAAGGCTTGCAAGCAAGGCCGAGATTTTCGTGGTAACCGGAAGAGTGGCGGGCCAGTCCGATTATGAAATTAAAAACGGGGTTAAAATTTTCAGAACCTCTTTGTTTACCCTTAAAGACCTTTCTTATTCTTCGCCACTTTACATTTTAACCGCCCTTCCTCTTCTGTTTTTTAGAGTTTTTTCGTTGATAAAGACAGAAAAAATTGACGTCCTGCACTGTCAAGGTTTTTTGAGCAGTTTTTTAGGATTCTTACTTTCCAAATTTGCTAAAATTCCCTATGTTGTTACGGTTCAGAGATTGGAGAATAAAAATTGGCTGAAGAGTTTGGTTTACCGAGAAGCCGCTTGCTGCATTGCCGCAAGTTCGGCGATTAAGGAATATTTTCAGGAAATCGGCTGCCAAAATATTGAAGTCATTCCTAACGGCATCGACTTAAAAAAGTTTGAAAACTTGGAGCAAAAACCTCACGAAGGTTTTATTGTAATGACGGTTGCCCGTCTTGAGAAGGTAAAGGGAATAGAATATCTTATTGAGGCCATTGGCCTCATAAACTCCAAACTCCAAATTCCAAATTCCAAACTATTGATTATCGGCGACGGGTCAGAAAGAAAAAATCTTAAAGGTTTGGCAAATAAGCTCGGATTGAAAGAAAGGGTGGGATTTGTAGGGCAAATTCCCCATGAAAAAATTACGGAATATTTGGCGCAAGCCGACTGCTTTGTTTTGCCTTCTTTGAAAGAGGGCTTTGGCATTGCTGTTTTGGAAGCTA
>CAZALP010000045.1:0-1651 GCA_964486395.1 uncultured Candidatus Saccharibacteria bacterium | reverse complement strand
TTGTATTCGCAAACAATCGCAGCAAATAATCGCAGTTCAACTGCGATTATTTGCGTACTTTATTCCAAGGCTTGAAGGCCGGGAAGGACATTGCCGGATAAAAATTCCAGCATAGCTCCCCCGCCGGTGGATAAGTGCCCGAACTTATCTCCCAAACCGAGCTGGTTTATAAATTCCACTGTTTCCCCGCCTCCCGCTACGGAAAAAGCTCCCGATTCAACAATGGTTCTGGCCAAAGCCTCGGATCCTTTTGTAAACTCCCTCTCCTCAATATGTCCCACGGGACCATTCCAGAAAACGGTCTTTGCTTGAAAAATCTTTTCTTTAAAAATCTTCATGGTTTCAGGTCCTATGTCTTTTTCTTCAATATTGTCGACGGGTTCAATAATCTTTCCGGGCTGCTCAAACTGAATGTTTTTATCCCTGGCTTCTTTCTGGATTAAACCACCAATCAAAACGAAATCAGCCACCTTGGAAATGCTGTTAATTAAACTCGTCTTTTTTTCCGCCTTGGCCCCGCCGATAATAGCCACCAAAGGCTTTTCCGGATTTTCCATCAGATTTGAAAGTGTTTTAACCTCCCTTTCCAGCAAAAATCCGGCGGCAGAGGGCAGAAATTTGGGAACACCCACAATAGAAGCATGAGATCTATGGGAAACGCCGAAAGCATCATTGATGTAAAAATCTCCTAATTTTGAAAGTGCTTGGGCAAAGTTCTCCTCATTCCTTTCTTCTTCCTCGTGGAATCTCAGGTTTTCCAAAAGCAACACCTCTTCTTCGCGCATCCGATGAGTCCACTCTTCTATTTCTTTGCCAACGCAGTCTTGAGCTTTGGCTACCGAAAGATTCAGATGCTCTCTCAGCTTATCCTGAACGGAGGTCAACCTCAACTCTTCCACAATGCGGCCCTTGGGCCTTCCCAGATGGCTCATCAAAATAATCTTGGCTCCTTGGCGAACCAGGTATTCTATAGTGGGAATAGTTTCTTTTATCCGAAAATCATCCAAAATATTCCCCTTATCGTCTAAAGGAACATTAAAATCGCAACGAACCAGCACTCTTTTATTTTTAACATCAAAATCTTTTAAGATTTTCATAATACAAGGAAGTCCGACCTTCTCACATAATATTTGGGAAGTCGGACCTCCAAATATTTAAAACTTCACTGTATCTCCCGGCCTAATTATCCCTTCTTTGTTGTTATTATTTTGCTCCTCTGGCTCTGCTGGTTTCTCTAATGATTCCTCCAGGGCTTTCCTTAACTCTGACAAATCCACTTCCTTTCTTTTTGGTTTGGGTTTAGGATTCCTTTCGCGAATGGGAGGTGGAGAAGGGCGTTCTTCTTTCCCTCTCTGGGGAAGATCGTTCAAAGAAATGGTCTTTTCCTTGTCTTCCGAAGTCTCTTCCTTCTTCCTCATGCCCAATTTGCTCCGGCAGGATTTGCAGTAAACCGGGCGCTTTCCGTCTGGCGCAAAAGGAACTTTGGTATCTTTGCCGCACATTGAGCATTTGGCGTCAAAAAGAGAAGGGAGTGAAGGAGGAAGCTCCTGCTGTATAAAGGTTCCTGCCCAGCGGCTGATTTTCTCTTCGACTTCTTTTCTGGGGGTGCCGTATCTTTCCCTGGAAACCTTGATGATTTTTTCTTTGTTGG
>CAZALP010000044.1:0-2086 GCA_964486395.1 uncultured Candidatus Saccharibacteria bacterium | reverse complement strand
ATATCACAGCTGAATGGAAGCGTCAAGGGATGCGATAGATAAAATTTTAATAGTAGGAATAACCCCCTATTTTTTGGAAAAGGGGAATTTTTGGTTTGAAAAGAATTTAACCAAAATACTGGAAGCCAAAAAGACCCAATCTTTTTTTGAAGACAACACCATATATTTGGAAAGGAACAAAGACTTCCATTTTTCTCAATTTCTAAGAAAGCTGGACGAAATGGGCTACGAGAAGGTCCAAACTGTTTCAGAACCGGGAGAATTTTCCAAAAGAGGAGGCATCATTGACGTTTTCCCTATCAATCTAAATCAAGCTGTCAGAATTGACTTCTACGGAAATCTAATTGAAAACATCGAAAAATTGCCAGTTGAGATAAAAAACGAGAAAGAAGCCAAAGAAAGAATAAAGAAGAAATTAAAGCACCAAAAGATCTTTTCTGATTTAAAAAGACTAAAACCCGGGGATTATTTAGTACATTTAGACCATGGAGTTGGCAGATTTTGCGGAATAGGTGAATTAACTCACGATCGTGAGTTATTTAAATATTATGTTCTGAAATATGCGGCGGGTGATAAATTATATGTGCCGGTAGGGCTGGAAAGAAAACTTTCAAGATATATTGGATTTACCGAACCCAAAATTTCTAGATTAAGCAGCCCCTTTTGGATAAAAACCAAAAGAAAAGTTAAAGAAGAAGCGGAAAAACTAGCCAAAGACCTCTTAGAACTCTACGCCAAAAGAGAAATTACCACCCGTCCTCCTTATTTGCCGGACACAGAAATAGACTCTCAAATCATTGGCTCTTTTCCTTTTGAGGAAACCCCCGATCAAATTCAAGCAATGGAAGAAATTAAAAAGGATTTGGAAGAGTCCACAGAACCAATGGACAGGATAGTTTGCGGCGACGTGGGATTTGGAAAAACGGAAGTTGCCTTGCGCGCCATGGTCAAAGCTATAAACTCGGGGCGGCAAACGGCCATGATCTGCCCCACCACCATTTTGGCGTCCCAGCACTATCATAATTTTAAAGAACGCCTAAGGCGCCTGCCCGTCAGAATCGCTTTGCTTTCCCGCCTACAGACAAAAAAAGAGCAAAAAGAAATAACTGAAAACTTAAAAAGCGGGAAATTAGATATTGTTATCGGCACTCACCGGCTTTTATCAAACGACATAGAATTTAAAAATCTAGGGCTTTTGGTTGTTGACGACGAGCAAAGATTCGGAGTGAAGCAAAAAGAAAAACTTAAGAAAATAAGAGCTTCTCTGGACGTCTTATCCCTTTCTGCCACTCCCATTCCCAGAACTCTCTACTTGGCTCTTTCTTCTTTGAAGAAAATAAGCTTGATTCAAACGCCGCCCGCTTCCAGGCTGCCCATTAAAACCAATATTTCTCCCTGGTCGGAAAAAGTAATCAAAAAGGCAATTGAAACAGAAATTTCCCGGGGAGGACAAGTTTACTATCTGCACAACCGGGTGGAAACTATTGAAACTGCCAAAAAGTTTCTGAAAAACTTGATTCCCCAAGCTGAAATTGGCATAGCTCATGGCAGATTAAAAGAAAAAGAACTGGTAAAAGTAATGGCAGATTTCCAGCAAAAGAAAATAAATGTTTTGGCAGCCACCACTATTATTGAAAACGGTTTGGATTTGCCCAATGTCAACACTCTTATTGTGTCGGACGCCACAAAACTAGGACTCTCGCAGGCCTACCAAATCAGGGGAAGAATCGGCAGATCCCATCTCCAGGCTTTCGCCTATTTTCTCTATGGAGGAAATCTGAAAGATTTGGCCAAAAAGAGATTAAAAGCCCTAAAAGAGGCGGAAGAATTGGGTTCCGGATACAAAATCGCCCTGAGGGATTTGGAAATCAGGGGGGCTGGCAATATCTTGGGAAAGGAGCAGTCTGGCAGCATAAACCAAGTGGGCCTAAACTTATATTGCCAAATGCTATCAGAGGCGATTGATAAAATAAAAAAAGAGTAGTAGAGTATAAAAATATGTCAACCCGATTAATAATTGTTGAAAGTCCCACTAAGGGAAATACCATAAAAAGATTTTTAGGGCCGAATTATCAGGTCCTTTCTT
>CAZALP010000043.1:0-2113 GCA_964486395.1 uncultured Candidatus Saccharibacteria bacterium | reverse complement strand
GCGACCTACTCCTTACCATGGAGTTGCTCTGCCTGCTGAGCTACATTGGCAAAATAGTATAAAAATTATCGGTGGGTGGTGAGGGAGAGTTGCCCGAAGGAAATAAGGGAGGCTTTACTCCGCTCACTAAATGAATTCTCGGATATCTAAAGATATCCTTGAATTCATGTGGGTGGTGAGGGATTTGCACCCCCGAAGGTCAGAGACCGCCACGTTTACAGCGTGGTGCCTTTGTCTACTCAGCCAACCACCCAATCATCAGTAAGCTTATCATAAAAACTTTTATTTTTCAATAATTTTCTTGTGTTTTTCCCGCCACTCCTGTATTTTCTTATGGTCTCCGGAGAGCAGGACTTTTGGCGCCTTCCATCCCTTGAAATTCTCGGGACGAGTGTATTGCGGATATTCTACGAATCCCTTTTTAACCACTCTTTCTTTCAAAAACTGCTCTTTTCCCACAATGCCGGGAACCAGCCTGGCTACTGTTTCAATCACCACCATGGCCGGCAACTCCCCTCCCATTAAAACGTAGTCACCTATTGAAATCTCTTCGTCGGCAATGTGTTTTGCCACCCTTTCGTCCACCCCTTCGTACCTGCCGCAAATTAAGATCAGCTGGTCAAGCTTTGAAAACTTGTAGGCCATTCCCTGGTTGAATTTCTTTTTCCTTGGAGAAAACAAAATCACCTTTGACCTGCCCTTCTTCCTCACGGCCTTCACCGCTTTGTAAATGGGCTCTATCTTCATTACCATGCCGATGCCCCCGCCGAAGGGTTTGTCATCCACCGTTTTATGCTTGTCTTTGGCCCATTTTCTCAAGTCATGCACTTTTATCTTAATCAAGCGCTTATCAACGGCGCGCTTAATAAGGGATTCTTTGAAATAAGAGTCGAATATTTCTGGGAAAATAGTAATGATGTCAAATCTAAGCATATATTATTATAATATCATAAAATGACCCCCCACCAAATTTTGGTGGGGGGCCACTGACGTTACAAGGATAACGCTTTTTAGAGTTTCAACTCGTCAAGGCCTGCTCCTCCAGCAGACTTTCTTTCTCGAGGACCGCGGCCACCTTCTGGCTCTTCGATCTTCAGATTCACTCTAGCGTGATTTTTAATGCCGATCAATCTAACCAAAGTCCTAATTGCTCTGGCGGTAGATCCTTGGCGGCCAACAATCTGGCCCATGTCTTCGGGGTGAACTTTCAAAGAAAGCAACACTCCCATTTCGTCAACCTTCCTTTCGATTTTAACGTCGTTAGGATGGTCAACCAGACATTTAACCACGTACTCGAGGAACTCTACATCTTGGCCCTTTTTCTCTGCCATAGAGTTTCTATCTGTAAGTTAATTCTTTATTTTTTTACAAAGCATTGCGACCTTTCTGCTGACCTGATCCTCTTTCTTTCGAGAGAACAGGCGCTTTCACTATTTATCTATTATACTCAGAATTTAAAAACTGTCAAGTGGGCGTGCGTGGACTTGAACCACGGACCTCCAAATTATCAGTTTGGCGCTCTAACCAGCTGAGCTACACGCCCCTACTCTACTTAGTTTTACCAAAACTGCCGGACGTCAAATCCGGTACCACTTTTTTCAGAACAACTCCCCTGATTTTAATCGACCAATTATAATCGCCTGCGTTCACAAAAATCTTCGGCGCTTTTAACAAAGATCTATCAATGAAAGTTGGCAATTTCCAAAGATTCCCAAAAGGCGGAATGGCTCCCGTTTTTACTCCCTTGAGTTTGTTTTTAATCAACTTTTCTGAGGCAAAATCAATTTTCCTGGCTTTGGCTAACTTTTTTAGCTTCTGCTTGTCCAAATTCTTGTTAGCTGGAATCAAAACCAACCCCAATTCTTTATCCAACTTCATCACCAAAGTTTTTCCCACTATTTTTTGAGGAACTTTTAAGGTAGCCGCTTTGTCATAAGCGGTATAGACG
This sequence comes from uncultured Candidatus Saccharibacteria bacterium, assembly GCA_964486395.1. Taxonomy (GTDB): domain Bacteria; phylum Patescibacteriota; class Minisyncoccia; order Minisyncoccales; family MHMH01; genus CAYYJV01. Next base: position 165 of record CAZALP010000043.1, on the reverse strand, counting down.
GTCCGGTGCTCCACCGGCTCGTATTTTACCTTCGCTCCATCTAAAAATTTCTGAACTTTAGCTGGTATAGCCATCAATTTTAATTCTACCAAGAATAAAACAAAAATCAAGGATAAAAGATATGAGATAAGCCATTGGGGTAAGCCATCGGGGTAAGCCATCGGG
>CAZALP010000042.1:0-2168 GCA_964486395.1 uncultured Candidatus Saccharibacteria bacterium | reverse complement strand
AAGAGCTGGCTCAAAAAGTAAGAATGATTACGGGCAGCCAATCAAAGATTTCTTTTATTCCTTATGCTAAGGCCTATGGCCCGGGGTTTGAAGAAATGATGCAGAGAAAACCCGATCTTTCGAAAATAAGGAAAGCCATAGGGTATGAGCCGAAAATAACTTTGGAAGAAAGTCTAAAAGAAATCATTGATTATGAAAAAAAGTAGGGTTTGTTTTATTTCAATTGACGTTGAGGACGGCATTGAAAATCTGGACAAGATTCTGGATATCTTTAAAAAATATGATATTTCCGCCACCCTGTTTATTACCGGTGAAGTTCTGCAAAAGCATAGAGATAAAGCGAAAGAATGGGCCCGTGATTATGAAATTGCCTGTCATAGTTTCACCCATAGGTTTTGGGACAGATTGGATAAAGAAGAAAGAAAAAAGGAACTAGAGGATTTTATTGCTCTTTATCAGAATACTTTTAGCAGAAAACCAGTTGGTTTTCGAGCTCCCTCCCACCTTATTGATAAAGAAGGAATGAAACTCCTGGAAGAAAAAGGCTTTTTATACGACAGCAGCGTAGTTCCTCACTATCCGCCTTTGAAAAAATACCGGGGCTATCAAGGTAAAAAGCCTTTGATGCCTTATTTTAAGGGAGAAATTCTGGAAATCCCGGTCAGGGGACAAATTTTCGGCATTCCCTTGGTTGGGGCTTGGATATCCCAGCTGCCGCACTGTTTTTATAAAATTTTATTTTTTGTCCATTGCCCCCAATTTATTACTCTTAATATCCATTCTTGGGATAGCTTGAAAAATTTTGAAAAAACCATAAAACTGCTGAGAAATAAAAATTATCAATTTCTCAATGGAAGGAAAATTTATAAAAATTACCAGCAAAGATGAGTGGGAAAATTTGTTAGATAAAGTCTTTTTCAAGACTTTTTTTCATAATGCGGAGTGGGAGGAATTTTTGGAAAGTCAGTTCAAATGGCTGAAATTTGAGCGCTATCTGTATAAAGACCGGGTTCTTTTAAGCTTGGCTAGGGTCGGAAAAAAGCTGATTTCTCATCCCTTCTGCGAATACGGGGGGCCTCTGCCCTTGGTAGAAGAAATAGACGGTGAACGGTTTAAGCGAGACTTATTCTCCGAATTCAAAACTCCCGTCAAAATCAGCTTTCATCCTTATCTCTTAAGTTATTTCCTGTGCGACCAATCACAAAAATACGCGATCGCTGAAAATTGTGATGGGGGCAGGGTGAGTTATTTTATTGAGAAATTTCCTCCGTTTTTGAGAAAAACTACTCGTCACGAAATAGAAAAAGCCAAAACCAAGAGTCTTCAAATTGAAAAATGTCAGAACCAGCAGGACCTTAATCATTTTTATGATTTACACCTCAAAAGCGCCAAAAAACACAGAGTTCCAGCTTATCCCTTTTCTTTTTTTAAATATTTTTTTCAATCGCCACAAGCAGAAATTATTCTGTCAAAATACCGAAATCGGGTAGTAGCTGGCAGCGTTTTCTTGTTTTATGATAATTTCATCCATTATTTTCAGAATGCGGTTGATGAAAGATATAAGAAGCTGGGAGCCAACTATCTAATTTTGTGGCGTCAAATGGAAAAGATGGGCGGCAGGATTTTTGATTTGGGCGGCACCAGGCAGGGTTCTTCTTTGCAGACATTCAAAGAGGGCTGGGGCGGCAGGGAAATGCCAATTTATGAATTGAAAAATTATAAAGAAAACGACCTGCGAAGTTCCAAATTGAGAAATATTTTTGGGATTTTGCCGCCGTTTCTGGTTAAAAAATTAAGCCCGTATTTATTAAAATACAAAATTTAGATGTATTTTGTTCATCCTCAAATTCACCCCGTTAAATTCCTTTTACGATTATTTAACAGGGTAAAATTAGATAGGAAATTACAGGAGATGTTTCCCGGAAAACAGCTCATTTTCACTGACATGGGCAGGTCAGCTTTTAAAATTATTATCGAAAAGCTGGATCTCCAAAATTCGGAAATCTTAATGCCAGCTTACATTTGCGACATTTTTCAGCCGATTTTGGAAAGATACAACATCAAGCCGATTTTTCTGGACATCGACCTAAAAACCTTTCACGTAAAAGTGGACGAGATAGAAAAGAAAATTACCCCCAAAACCAAAGCTATTCTAGTTTGCCACACTT
>CAZALP010000041.1:0-2169 GCA_964486395.1 uncultured Candidatus Saccharibacteria bacterium | reverse complement strand
TATCTCAACTTATTCCTGGAATATAGTGGAGGGTAATGGCTCTTTTGTTGATGGCACTAGCCCCAATTCTCAATATCCTCACATTATTTTCGATGCTGAAACCAATAAGGTTGCCCTGACTATTACGGATACCGACGGCTATTCCTGTACTTGCGAAGCCGAGGAGATTACCGCCCAGCTGCCTTTGCCTTTGCCAGAATACAAAGAAGTGCCGCCAATCATGTGGTTTAAGAGAATTTTTCTTGCCGTCGTCAAATTCTTTAACGGCTGGTTTTGACCCCGGGGTTGCACACACTACGAAATTTTGACATAATTTGGGAAATCTGCTATACTTAGTCCAGAGTAAGATTAACTTTGGATTTTTTGATATTCAATATATGTTAAATATCAAATTAGCCAACCAAAACCATGAATCAATTTATCCCATTGGCTGTGGGTATAGTTGCTTTGGGATTGGGCTCAATCTTAGGTTACTATGCCCGGCAGTCGATTGCCAAAAAACGACTGGGCACCGTCGACCAGAAATTACAAGCCCTCATAAACCAAGCAAAGCAAAAGGCCGATGCCGTTTTGGAAGCTGCCAAAAGAGAGGAAGACCAATCCCGGCAAAGAATATTTAAAACCGAACAACTTCTTCTTAAGAGAGAAAATGCCCTAGATCAGAAGTTGACAGATTACGAAAGGAAAGAAAAGGATTTTCAGCAAAAGGTAGAAAAACTCAGGGAGCTGAAAGAAAGCCTGGAGGGCTTGAAAAAAGAAACCTTGAAAAAACTGGAAAAGATTGCCGGTCTTTCCAAAACCGAAGCGAAAAAAGAACTTTTAGCAAACTGCGAAAAGGAATTTGGGCAGGAGATTTTGGAAAAAACCAGAAAACTGGAGCGGGAAGGCGCAGAAAAACTTCAAGCCAGAGCCAAAGAGATTTTAGCTTTGGCTATTCAAAAATGCGCCCTTTCTCAGGCTCAGGAAATCACCACCAGCACCTTACTTTTGCCTTCGGAAGACATTAAAGGCAGAATCATCGGCAAGGAAGGAAGGAACATTAGGACTTTGGAGAAATTAACCGGCGTAGAGCTGGTGGTGGACGAAACTCCGGAAGCTGTGGTGATTTCCGGATTCGATCCCATCCGCCGGCAAATTGCCAAAACCTCTCTGGAAAAGCTGATTCACGACGGAAGAATACAGCCCGCCCGCATTGAAGAAATAGTCAGGAAAACGGAAGAAGACATAACTTCTCAAATAAAAGAAGCTGGAGAGGCTGCAGTCTATGATACGGGAGTCATTGGTCTGGACCAAAAGCTGGTGCAGCTTTTGGGTAGATTGAAATTCAGGACCAGTTACGGCCAGAATGTTTTGCTGCATTCAATTGAAGTTGCTCACCTGGCGGGAGCTCTAGCCCACGAGATCGGGGCTAACCCCAGAATAGCCAAGAAAGCCGGGCTTTTGCACGACATCGGTAAAGCCATGGACCATCAGGTAGAAGGCTCGCACGTGGACATCGGCATCAGGATTTTGGAAAAATTCGGGGTGGAAAAAGAAGTGATACAAGCCATGAAGTCCCACCATGAAGAGTATCCTGCCGAGACTTTAGAAGCTGTTTTGGTGCAAACTGCCGACCAGATTTCAGGAGCCAGACCCGGAGCCAGAAAAGACACGTTGGAAAATTATTTGAGAAGATTGGGAGAGCTGGAAACGATAGCCACTTCCTTTTCAGGAGTAGACAAGGCCTATGCCATTCAGGCAGGAAGAGAGATAAGAATTTTCGTTAAACCGGAAGAGATTGACGATATTGGGGCGCATAAATTGGCAAAGGATGTGGCTAAAAGGATTCAAGAGGAACTGAAATATCCCGGTGAGATTAAAGTAAACGTGATCCGAGAAAGCAGGGTAATTGAGTACGCCAAATAAATTTTATGACCAAAGACGATTTAATTTCAGCCATAGCCAAGAAGGTTGGTTTGTCAAAGAACAACGCCAGCCAGTCTTTGAGTGTAATTTTAGAAGAAATTGAGAAAGCCCTGTCAAGAGGCGAAGAGGTCAAGCTGACCGGTTTTGGCAAGTTTTTAGTTAAAGAAAGCCGAGGCAGAAAATTGCCCAAATTTAAAGCCGGCCGCATTCTCAAAGACGCGGTAAAATAGTTTACTCGCTTTACTCAAGAAAAATGCCGGGGTC
>CAZALP010000040.1:0-2353 GCA_964486395.1 uncultured Candidatus Saccharibacteria bacterium | reverse complement strand
TCGCGAAGAAAAACTTCACTATCATCGGCCTTGAGCTATTTCACTTCTGTGTTCGATATGGGAACAGGTGGGACAAGCTCAGTATAGCCGCCACCTTAACATCCTTTGCGATCATTAATTGTTAGCCAAGTATGATTTATTAGTACTGCTCGGCTAAATGCATTGCTGCACTTACACCTACAGCCTATCAACCCTGTCATCTTCAGGGAATCTAAGAGTCCTAATCTTGGGGTAGGCTTCGAGCTTAGATGCTTTCAGCTCTTATCCTTTCCCGACTTAGCTACCCAGCTATGCTCCTGGCGGAACAACTGGTAGACCAGAGGTCAGTTCGTCTCGGTCCTCTCGTACTAGAGACGACTCCCCTCAAGACTCGACGCCTGCGGTAGATAGGGACCAACCTGTCTCACGACGGTCTGAACCCAGCTCGCGTACCTTTTTAATGGGCGAACAGCCCAACCCTTGGGACCTTCTCCAGCCCCAGGATAAGATGAGCCGACATCGCTTTTTTACCTTTTTCTGGTAAATTTAGGACTATACCTTCATCCCGATCATTATATTCGGGAGGTGACCGTATTAGCCTCCTGTATTCAGGAAGCTCCATCAGAATTTCTGATAAGTCTCTACAGGACTTAACCCAATTACTTTGTAAGATAGCGAAGGAAGAATATATGGTCTAATTGTTTCCAGAAACCGAGGAATACTTTCCTTATAAATTCTAATCCGATAATATTTCTTATCTTTGTTCAATCTTCCCCTAATCCCCATCTTTCGTAAGGCATGAAGTAATCTTTTCTGATCTTTTAAACTGAATTGTTGAGAATTCAAGTATACATCTCCTTTTTTAGTCTTACTTCCATCATCCATAAACCATACTGCCAAGATCAAAGGATTTAATTCAAACCTGGAAGGAATTTTTTTCTTTCCTTCTTGATAAAATTCTCGATACAATCTGGTTATCTCTGAATGTTGCTTGGTAAAAAATCTATATCCTACTCTCTTCTGATCAATCTTTCTTTTCTTTGGTGGGGAAACACAGATATTCTTTAAGATTGAATACTTCCAATCTACATATTCTTTAGCCTTAATTGAATGATTAATCTCTAAAAAAGCATCTTTTCTTCCACGCAGTTGTCGCAGATACCCATCACCTAAAATACAGCCAATAATCACTGATTTTTGTAATTGAGTTAAGTTTCCCACGGTGTTGCCCATACAGTTTTATTATACCATTTTTGGCCCTTACTGTATGAAGTTCACCGTTTTGGGTCACTTTTTTTAATGGCATTACTGCCATGGCACCCCGATGGCCTTTATGGCTAAGGTGCCGAACAGGGCCGTTGATGTGGACTCGCGGGCCCTACTAGCCTGTTCAATCCTTTGTTTTGGATTAGACTATATCTTCACCCGGCACCATTTTAAGCTCTACGAAAATGGTGCTGGGGGCGGCGTATTAGCAAGGTTTAATCCTTACTCCGTTCGCAATTGCGAACAAGTCGTTACGGGGTCAGGAAGGAAGTTTGTAATTAAACTGATAAAAAATATGATCTTTGATAAGATTTTTTAATTTTTGTGTTTCTTGGGGAGAAAAATAAATCGCATATCCTTTCTTTTTTGCTTTTACTTGAGTTACGATATCAAACTTTTTCAATAAAACTTGGGTTACAGTTTCTGCCTCTTTTTGGCTGACGTTTCCCAAATAAAGATAAACGCATCGATCTCTTGGGTAATAATATCCATCATCCATATACCAAACTGCCAATGCCAATGGTGTCAGATACTTCTCCAAATCTTCTGGAATTTTTTTCTTTCCCTCTGGATAAAAAATTTTTCTAAGTTTTCCCAAGTATGGTGTGGATTGGGACTGATGTCGCCAATAACCATACATTCTTTTTGAAATTGGGTGAATCCTCTCTAGATATTTTGGCTTTCCTTGGAAAAGATTTCCTAATTTTTTTACTTTCCATAAAAGATATTCTTTTTGATTCTTTCCGTGTTCCAAACGCAATCTTGAATTCTTCTCACCGGTTTTCTGTAAAAATCCGTCTCCAAGAATAGTTCCAAAAAGAATTGATTTTTGATCACGAGATAAAGAAATCATAAAGTGAAACAAACTTTCTTCCGACTTCCCACGGTATTCCAAAAACTCAAAACCTAAAATAGGAAGACCTGTTTTTGGTTTACCGTTATAAGCCGCACATACCTATCCTTACAGATAGGTTGGACAACAAACTCTTTTTTCAGAGTCTATCCCCGGGGTAACTTTTGGCTGATGATCTTCCCCGCTTCTACAACCGCGGGGTCGGTTCACTAAGTTCTGGTTTCCCAACTGCGCGAGTTATCCCTCTTGCAGTAA
>CAZALP010000039.1:0-2655 GCA_964486395.1 uncultured Candidatus Saccharibacteria bacterium | reverse complement strand
ATAATCGCAGTTCAACTGCGATAAATGCTGCTGCGATAAATGGTAGATAGATTCAATTAAATATTCCAAACCTTTGGTGCGGTAGAAATTAGCCACACAACCAATGAGCTTAATGTTCGAATTACCGTGTTTAATGGTAGACATTAAACAACTGCGGGCTTCTTCCCGAGATAAAAAGTTTAGTTGCTCGGGGTCAATGCCGTTGTATATTTTAATTATTTTCTCCGGAGAAATTATTCTCTTTTTGACAGCAATCCGCCAATCGTATTCGGAGTTGACCACGATTAAATCCTTGAACCTAGCAGTTATTTTTTCCGCCCAGAAAATAATTAAATTTTGCCACCATGGCCTCGGATCCCTGAAGGCCCAGCCACCTATTCTGTAAATAATTTTTAATTTTGCTGCGTGTGAACAGTGGGCATCTCTAATTTTTAATTTATATAAAAAACCGGCAATTGAGCCCAAAAGGCCGGCAGTGGTAGAGCATAAGAATAAGATATTTGGTCTTTCTTTTTTAAGCAGACTGCGAATTTCCCAAATAGCTAAAATTATCTGCCAGGGCCAAGGCGTTCTCCTCATTCGCTTAAGATACACGGGTCGGACCCGTGTATTTTTGAGTTTTTGGAATAGTTCGCCCTTGTCCGCCGTAGCCTTGACGAAAGCGGGATCGCCCGCTGCCACCAGTACTTCGTATTTTTCCGAATTTAAAGCCCGACATATTTCATAAATGTAGTGCTGGGCTCCTCCCATTTCCGACTGGGTGACCAGAAAGAGAATTTTAGTCATATGATTGACATTTATAGTTGACTGTATATATAATAAATTATAGGATTTAAAAGAGCAAATTATCAAACTTATTATGTATAAACGCTTTACCAAAATCGGCATTGTCGGAGTTGGGATGGTCGGAGGAGCTATGCAGCGCTATTTTGAGAAAAAAGAGGGTTTAGAGCTTTTTTTGTATGATAAAGGGAAAAATTTGGGTTCTCCCGAAGAAGTGAACAAAGCCGAGGTTGTTTTTGTTTGCGTCCCCACCCCTTACCTGAAAGACGGAAAAGGTTTTGATTTGTCTTATGTGGAGGAAACCATGGAAATGTTAAACGGCGAAAAGGTGGTGGTGATAAAGTCAACTGTAATGCCCGGCACCACCGAAATGCTTCAGAAAAAATACCCCAACCACAAGCTTTTAATGAACCCCGAGTTTTTGACAGAAGAGACGGCTGACCAGGATATGATGTATCCCGACAGGCAAATTGTGGGCTATACCGAAAAAAGCCAGACGGTGGCCGGAGACGTAATGCAGCTGTTGCCCTTGGCTCCTTTTGAGAGGATTATACCTGCCACCGAGGCCGAGCTAGTGAAATATTTTGGGAACACTTGGTTTTCAGTTAAAGTGAGTTTTGCCAACCAGATGTACGACCTCTGCCAAAAACTAGGAGTGGATTATGACAGGATGGTGGAAGCGGCAGCGGCCGACAAGAGGATAGGCAGAACCCATCTTAACGTTTGGCACAAAGGCTACAGGGGCTATGGGGGGAAGTGCCTCGTAAAAGACATCCGGGCTTTGATTCAATTGGCCAACGCCAAGGGAATCGATTTGAAGATTCATAAAGTAGCAGAGGAAATTAACAACGAATTGATGAAGCAGCAGGGGATTGATGATCCCGAGAAAAAGGGAATAAGAAAAGAATTTTAATAAATCATTCGAGGGATTCCCGAAATCCAATTATGGACATTCGGGATTTCGGAAACCTTAATATTTTATTCAAGATATTTTTATGGCAAAATGCTTAGTCACGGGCGGCGCCGGTTTTATTGGTTCTCATTTAACAGATGCCCTTATTGAAAAAGGGCATGAAGTTTTAGTGATTGACAATTTGAGCACCGGCAAAAAAGAGTACGTCAATCCCAAAGCTAGGTTTTTTGAGTTGGACCTGAGAGAGTTGGACAAAATCAAGCCCTTTTTTGAAAGAGTGGATTTCGTTTTTCATGAGGCGGCCCTTCCCCGCATTCCTCTTTCTATTGAAAGGCCCGTTGAGACCAATGACATTAACATTAAAGGCACTTTGAACGTCTTGGTTGCCGCCAAGGACGCCGGAGTGAAAAAAGTGATTTATGCCTCTTCGTCTTCGGTGTTGGGGGGGGAAGCGGTTCTGCCTATGAAAGAAGATGCTCCCTGCGACCCTTTAAATCCTTACGCTTTGCAAAAATACGTGGGCGAGCTTTATTGCAAGATTTTTTCTGAAATTTACGGCTTGCCCACTGTTTCTTTAAGATATTTTAACGTTTACGGCCCTCGCCAGCCCAGAAAGGGGGCGTACACCCCGGTAATCGGAATTTTCCTGACCCAGAAAAAAACCGGTCAGCCCTTAACCATTACCGGCGACGGCGAACAGACTAGGGATTTCAGCCATGTTTTTGACGTTGTGAGAGCGAATGTTTTAGCCATGGAGTCGGATAAAGTCGGCAAGGGAGAAGTGATTAATGTTGGAGCGGGAGACAACCATTCGGTTAACGAAATAGCGAAAATGATGGGAGGAGAGACCGTCCACATTCCCGCTAGGCCGGGAGAAATGAGGGACACCTTGGCTGATACTACTAGAGCCAAAGAGCTTTTGGGTTGGCAGCCGGAGATTACTTTGGAGGAAGGAATAA
>CAZALP010000038.1:0-2893 GCA_964486395.1 uncultured Candidatus Saccharibacteria bacterium | reverse complement strand
TTTTTTCATTTCTGCAAAGCGGTCTTCGGCTCCTAAAACCACGTTTATCAAATAGCCTCGATGGTTGGGGGCTTCTATGGCTAACAGAAAGCACCCCAAAGATTCTTCTGTGTATCCCGTTTTCCCTCCGATTATTTTGTCTTTCCACCAGTTGTCGCCGTTATAGTTTAAAAATTCGTTGGTGTTGGTTAATTGCTCTCCGTAAAGATTGATTTCCGAAGTGGAAAGTATTTCCCTTACCAGGGGTTCTTCCATTATTAAAACCTTGGTCAGTTTAGCCATATCTTTGGCAGTGGAATAGTTGGGATTCAAACCGCTGGGGTTGGTAAAGCTGGTGTTGGAAAGGTGAAGTTTTTCAGCCTCTTGGTTCATCAGACTGACAAAAGTATCAAGATTCATATCCGGATAGTCTTCTGCTAAGGCAAAAGCTGCATCATTGCTGGATTCCATTAGCAAGGGATAAAGAAGCTCTTTCACGGAAAGCACATCCCCCACTTTTAATTTTCCGAAGTTTTCCTCCTGCTGAACGGCCTCTTTGGAAATTTTGATTTTGTCTGAAAGATTATAATTTTCCAATGCCACTTTGGCGGTCATTAATTTAGTCAAGCTGGCAATGGGCATTTTTTTGTTTATTTCCTGCCCGAAAAGGATTCTTTCTTCGTTTTCATTACTCACCAAGAGAGACATGGCCGATCTGGCATTTATTCTCAGGTTGCGATAATTGTCTTTGTCTTTTATGGGCTTCATTTCTTCCAGTTTTTGTTTGAGCTGCTGTTCTTGCGCCAAAGCCGCCAGAATTCTGGGATTGGTGGTAATTTCCCTTTGATAAAGAAAGTTTTCCAGATTATTCTGCAAGGTGCTAATCCCCCACCAAAAAGGAAGGCTTAGCAAAAAAGCGACAAAGAAAATTTTTAAATTTTTAGTCATTTTTTAGACCTCACTATTTTAATATGCAATTCTTTCAGCTGTTTTTCCGATACCTCGGAGGGTATTTCCATCATTAAATCTCTGTTGTCCCCTGTTTTGGGAAAAGCTATTACTTCCCTGATGTTTGGCTCTTCCAAGACGATTGCCAAAAATCTGTCTATTCCCGGAGCTATGCCTCCGTGGGGCGGGACTCCGTAGCTGAAAGCTTCAAAATAATGCTTGAACTGCTCTCTCATATCTTCCTTTTTGTGACCCAATACTTCAAAGACGGCAGTCAGTATTTTAAGATCTGTGGTTCTCAAACTGCCTCCGCCGATTTCAAAACCGTTCAAAACGAAGTCGTACTGATAGGCCAGAATCTTTTCCGGCTTTTTCTTGATTTCGGCCGGACTTTCGGATTGGGGGCGGGTGAAGGGATGATGCATGGCTCCCCACTTCTTTTCTTCTCGGTGCCATTCGAACATAGGAAAATCGGTAATGAAGCAAAAAGCCAATTCATTGGAATTTTTTTTATTTTTTCTTAAATCTGGCTTATCGGTTTTGTATTTTTGTATAGCTTTTTGATAACTAATTCGAGGAAAAGGAATTTTTGTTATTTTCTTTTCGGGAAATAGTTTCTTGATAATAATTGTGTAGAGTTTTTCAGTTAAATCCAGAATTTCTTCTTGGCTTGCGAAACTCATTTCTATATCTAATTGAGTGTGCTCTGCTTGCCTGTCGGCCCTGGGATCTTCGTCCCTGAGGCATCTGGCTATTTGGAAATATTTTTCTATTCCTGCCACCTGGAGCATTTGCTTATATTGCTGGGGGCTTTGGGGAAGAGCATAGAATTTCCCTGGCTGCAGGCGGGCAGGCACCAAAAAATCCCTGGCGCCCTCGGGCGTGGATTTTGTCAAAACGGGAGTTTCCACTTCCAAAAAACCCGCTTTCTGCAGGTAATTTCTCATAAACTGCACCACCTTATGCCTGATTTTCAGATTTCTTTTCATTCTTTCCCTCCTTAAATCCAAATAGCGGTATTTCAGCCTTTTTTCTTCCGAAATTTCGTATCCCGGAGTTTCTACGGAAAAAGGAAGGGTTTTAGCTTCAGAAAGGATTTCCATTTTCTCTGCCTGCAGTTCTATTTTTCCGGTATTCAGCTTTGGATTTTGCATGCCATTCGGCCTTTTCTTTATTTCCCCCTCGACGCAAACCACCCATTCGGGCCTCAGCTTTTTGGCTGTTTTTTGGGGAAAAACAACCTGCAGGATGCCCGAAATATCTCTTAAATCTATGAAAGATATTTTGCCATGGTCCCTTCTGGTATTGACCCAGCCGCAGACTTTTACCTTTCTGCCCACATATTTAGTTGTTTCTGCAGTTAAAGCCCTTTTCATTTTATTGGCAGTTCAATGTAGAAAGTGGAGCCTCGGCCTTGGCCTTGGCTTTCCGCCCATATTCTACCATTATGCATTTCTACGAATTTTTTGGCAACATAGAGGCCCAAGCCGGCGCCCTCGGTGAAAAAGCGGACGCCGGCGGTTCCCCGGGAAAAACTTTCAAACATTTTGGCCAGCTCTCCTTCGGTTATCCCCTCCCCGGTGTCGGAAACGGCAATGAGAACCCGGGATCCCTTTCTTTGAAGCTTAACGGTTATTCCCCCTCGATGGGTGTATCTTACCGCATTGTCCACTAAATTTAAAATGGCTTCCCGGATTTTTTCCCTATCGACGGAAACCGGAGGCAAAGGAGTTTTCGTTTTTTTGAATTTCAAATAAAGTTCCTTGTTTTCAGCCTCGATTCTTAATTCACTGATTACACTGGAAATTATGTCTTCTAAAGAAGCTCTTTTGAAATCCATCTCTATTCTGCCCGCTTCCAATCGGGAAATGTTCAAAAGAGTATTTACCAGTTTTATAAGTCTTTCGTTGGATTGATAAATATGATTCAATGGTCTTTTGGATTTTGCCGGCAGTTTTCCGTAAGT
>CAZALP010000037.1:0-2946 GCA_964486395.1 uncultured Candidatus Saccharibacteria bacterium | reverse complement strand
CCGCCAAAGGCTTGATAAGACGCTTTGATAGGTTAAAAAGAATAGAGGCGCAATACCTCAGAAGGGAAGTGGCAAGTTGAGTTTCTTTAACTCAATGTTCGACTTTATCCCTAAAGGAGGGGGTTGAATAAAGAGCAGAGGAACTTGATTTGCCCTTTTGTATTTGATAAACAAAAAATCCTTTTATTTATTCCAAATGTATTCTGGCTGGGAACTGATCCAGCTTTTGCCTGAGATGAGGATATAAGTTTAATCTCGGATTTTCTTCTAGAATTTCTTTGGCAGCCCGTCTGGTTTTTTCCACCAAACGAATATCTTTTAGAGAGTTCATTATTAAGTCCGGGATTCCCCACTGCCTGATGCCGGAAAAATCCCCCGGTCCCCTGATTTGCAGGTCAATTTCAGCCAGTTTGAATCCATTTTCGGCTTTTACCAGCGCTTTCAGTCTCTGGCTGGTTTTCTTGGCCGGGGAATCGGTGAATAAAAAACAGTAGGACTGGTAGCGCGATCTGCCCACTCTTCCCCGGAACTGATAGAGCTGGGCCAACCCGAATCTTTCAGCGCCTTCTATAACCATTATGGTGGCATTTGGAATGTCCACTCCCACCTCTACCACCGATGTGGAGACCAGTATGTTTATTTTTTTGTTTTGGAAATCCCGCATCGCTTTTTCTTTTTCCTGACCGGCTAATTTTCCGTGAAGCATGCCCACTTTCAAATCAGGAAATATTTCTTTTGAGAGCTTTTCGTATTCGGCTTTGACGGCTTTCACCTCCAGCTTTCCCTCGTTTTCGATGCGAGGACAAATGACAAACGCTTGCCTCCCCTTTTTAACTTCTTTTTTGATAAAGTCGTAGGTTTTTTTTCTGTCAGCCGGCGCAATTATTTTCGTAATTATTTTTTTTCTTCCCTTGGGCAATTCGTCGATCAGAGAAAGATCCAAGTCTCCGTACAAGGTTAAAGCCAGGGTGCGGGGGATAGGGGTGGCGGTCATGGATAATAGGTGCGGTATTATATTGTGACACATTAATTTGCCATGGCTAGATAATGTGCCGCATTTATTCGAGGTTTGAACCAATTTTGCGCGTTGCTCTACACCAAAGCGGTGCTGTTCGTCTAGGATAACGAGAGCCAGCCTTCCGAACTTGACTTTATCCTGAATTAAGGCATGAGTGCCGATTAGGACGTCGATGTCGCCCTTCAGGGTTTTTTCCAAAAGCTTTCTTCTGGATATTTCTATTCCCTGGTTTTTCAGCTTTTTTGAGTAATACCTGTCGGTTTTTCCCGTCAGCAGGCCCACGTTGATGTTGAAGTTTTTTATCAGTTCCCAGACGGTTTTGAAATGCTGTTTGGCTAAGATTTCGGTGGGGGCCATGAAAGCCACCTGGTAACCATTTTTTACCACATTGAGAGCGGCAATCGTCGCCACCACCGTTTTCCCGGAGCCTACGTCTCCCTCCAAGAGTCTGTTCATAGGCCTGGGTTTTTCCAGGTCTTTTAAGATTTGGAAAGCAGATTTCCTTTGGGCGTCAGTCAGCTTAAAGGGCAGAGTTTTGACGAATCTTTGGACTAGCTCCACGTTGAAGGTGACGGAAAAAGCCTTTTCCCCGGTCAGCCTCATTCTTTCTCTCAAAGACCAAAGAGAAATGCCGAACAACTCTTCAAAAGAAAAGCGCTCTCTTGACCTTTCCGCCAAAACCAAAGAGTCGGGAAAATGAATTTGCCAGATAGCCTCTTTCAGGGGGAGGAGTTTATTTTCTTCAATAATTTTTTCGGGAAGAGTTTCCGGAATTTTATCCCGGAATTCCAGCAAAAGGGGTTTTAAAATGCTGCGCAGCCATCTTGAAGACAGTCTTTCCGTTTCAGGATAGACGGGAATCAGCCGACCTACATGAGTTAAGTTCGAAATTCGAATATTCGAATTTTCGAAAATTTTCTCAAAGGCAGGATTGGAGAGATAAAGACCTCTTTCGTCTGCCAGAGCTTTTCCCGCCAAACAGACATGGTCTTTCTTTTTAAGAACGTTTACCAAATACGGCTGATTGAACCAGACTGCCTTTATGGCTGAGGTTTCATCTCCCACCAGGGCTTGGGTAATGAACATTTTCTTTTTCCAGGTTTTGATGTTTTCTATTTCCAGTATTTTCCCTTGTATGGAACAGTTTTGCCCCGCTTTAACCTTGGAAATTTGCAGGACATTTGAAAAATCCTCATAACGATGAGGAAAGTGGAACAAGAGGTCTCGCACGGTTTTAATGCCGAGCTTCTTTAGTTTCTTTTGATAGATAGGACCGACGCGAGACAGTTGCTGAATGGGGGTGTTTAAATTCATTTTGCTGTGTGCTGTGTGGGAATAGCGGGTGAACAGCGGGTATTTTTATGGCGTCCCCGGTAGGAATCGAACCTACACTCTGAGGCTCCGCAAGCCTCCATTTTTTCCATTAAACTACGGGGACAATACTTTTTAACTTTACCACAAAATTGACTTAAAATCAAATTCTGGTAAAATACAAATACTTGGAGGAGTCGCCTAATTGGTTAGGGCAAAAGTTTGCTAAACTTTAACGGTCTAAAAAGCCGTTTGTGGGTTCGAGTCCCACCTCCTCCGCCAATGGCGGGCTGAGCCGAATTGGCAAGGCAATAGTCTTGAAAACTATCGGGCCTTCGGGC
Source organism: uncultured Candidatus Saccharibacteria bacterium (assembly GCA_964486395.1). Lineage (GTDB taxonomy): Bacteria > Patescibacteriota > Minisyncoccia > Minisyncoccales > MHMH01 > CAYYJV01. Next base: position 276 of record CAZALP010000037.1, on the reverse strand, counting down.
CCTTGCAGGTTCGAGTCCTGCGCCCGCCGCATAGAAGTTTAGGGCACTTAATGTGCCCACAAATTTTTATCTGACAGTGCGTGGCGAGAATCTGCTCCCCTTGCGGCCTTCGGGCAACTCTTCGAGTCCTGCGCCCGCCGCATGGATAGCCGAGATTGAACCTCGGTTTTTTGTTTTAGTTTAATTATTATTGTATAATATACTTAGATATCCACATGTAGTTTGTTCCTAAAATGGTATAATATAAGCGATGATTTGGAATCCTTTTAAGGCGAC
>CAZALP010000036.1:1413-2981 GCA_964486395.1 uncultured Candidatus Saccharibacteria bacterium | reverse complement strand
ATTAAAGATGCTAATTAGAAAATGAAATGAAGTTTACCTATCAGGCCAGGACCAAAAAGGGGGAAGTCCAGACAGGACAAGTCCAGGCTTCTTCCAAGGAAGCGGCCCTGAATCTTTTGCAGAGGCACGGCTTGGTGATTACTTTTTTGGAAGAAGCAGAGGAAGCCCCCTTTTATACCAAGAAAATAAGGCTGTTTGAGAGGATTTCCAAAAAAGACATAGTAAATTTTTCCCGCCAGCTTTCTTTGATGTTTAAGTCCAGAATACCCCTGCTCCAGGCCTTGCAGGCTTTGTCAGAGCAGACAAAGAATCGCAGCTTTATGGAAAAAATTACGGCCATCTCCCAGGAAGTGGAAGGGGGAACTCCCTTTTCTCAAGCTCTTTCCCATTACCCTAAGCTTTTTTCTTCTTTTTATGTCAGCATGATAAAAGCGGGGGAGGCTTCTGGAACTCTTTCTGAAAGCTTGGAATATTTGGCAGACCACTTGGAAAAAGAATATTTTCTTTCTTCCAAGATTAAGGGAGCCATGATTTATCCTGTTTTGGTTTTGACGGTGGTAGTAGGAGTTTTGATTATGATGGTTTATTTTGTCATTCCCCAGTTAAGCACGGTTTTCCAATCCAGCCAGCAGGAACTTCCCTTATTGACAAAAGCGGTGCTTGGTTTTTCTGCCTTTGCCAGGGCATGGGGATGGTTATTGCTGGTGCTTTTTGCTGGCCTGATTGTGTTCCTTTTGCGGTATATTAAAACTCCTTCCGGGAAACTGACTTGGCACAGGTTTCTTTTGCGCTTGCCTTTCATCGGTTCTTTTTTGAAGATAATGTACCTTTCCCGTTTTTCTGAAAACCTTTCCACTTTGGTAAAAGGAGGCTTGCCCATTTCTCAATCTTTGGAAATCACTTCTGAAATCGTGGGTAACCAAGTTTACAAGGAAGCCGTCTTGGATATCAGGAACGAGGTCAGAAAGGGAGAGAGGATTTCCAAGCAGCTGGAGCGATATACCGATCTTTTTCCCCCAATTTTGGTCCAGATGGTCATAGTGGGGGAAAAAACAGGCACTCTCGACCAGAGCTTGATGAACGTTGTGAAATTCTACCAAAAAGAGATAGACAGGAATCTTGACAATCTCTTGAGTATTTTGGAACCCGTTATGGTGCTTTTTTTGGGGGGGATTGTGGCTATCTTGATGGCTGCCGTCCTGATGCCTATTTACAAGATGACTTCCTTCTAAAATTTCCTCCCCGTTCCCGCTTAAGAGAGGGAATTTCAAGGTTTATACTTGTAAATCTTTAGTGATATAATATAATAAAAGTAGAAAAACACTAAAGGTCGGAAAATTAAAAATTAAAAAATTAAAAATTTATGCTACAGATATTTACCAAAAGGGATCGAGGTTTCACCTTGATTGAATTGTTGGTGGTGATTGCCATTATCGGCATTTTGGCTACCATTGTTTTGGTATCTATGACCGGAGTCCAGCAAGCCGGTCGCGACACCGCCAGAAAAGCCGATATGCGCCAGATCGTTTCCGCTATGCAAATGTACTATGGGGACAATGAGGCCTATC
>CAZALP010000036.1:0-1313 GCA_964486395.1 uncultured Candidatus Saccharibacteria bacterium | reverse complement strand
AGCTTTTTGAATTGCGTGATTTACCGGCTTGAAACGGGAGGGAGTTTCTTGGGGGGAAGGTCTTTTTGTCCTCATTGTCGTCATAAATTAGGCTTTTGGGACTTAATTCCGGTTTTGAGCTTTTTGTGGCTGCGGGGCCGCTGCCGCTATTGTCAAGAAAGGATTTCTTTTCAGTATCCCCTGGTGGAACTAACTGTTGGTATTCTTTTCGTTTTGATACACCTTAACAGCGCCACGGCTTTCTTAGCGTATGTTATTGTTCCGTTTTTGATAGTCATTTTTGTTTACGACTTGAAGCACTATATTATTCCCGATAAGGTTATATATCCGGTCATTGCTTTGGTACTGATTTTCAATTTTTCGGCCTGGCCGAGCGCTCTCGGAGCGGCCGCTTTTTTTGCCGCAATTGTTCTCATTTCCCGCGGCAAATGGATGGGTCTTGGCGATGTAAAGCTGGCTTTTTTGATGGGAATAATTTTAGGATTCCCCAATATTTTGGCAGCTTTGTTTTTGGCTTTTCTGGCAGGTGCTATAATAGGGATAGGATTGATAGCTTTGGGAAGAAAAAAAATGAAGTCAGAAGTGCCTTTCGGACCTTTCTTGGTTACCGGGACGCTTATTGCAATGTTCTGGGGCGAGGAATTAATAAATTGGTATTTAAGGTTTTATGCGTAAAAATTTTGTGAAACAAAATTTAGGTTTTCCCCCTGTAGGAAAGCCCACTGTTTACCTACTGTTCGCATACAGCACACAGCAATCAATTTTTAATTAACTAATTTTCAAACATTTAATATTTAACATTTATTTAAAATTTGTCATTTAACATTTAAAATTATGAACAGGGGGTTTACTCTCATAGAATTAATAGTGGTGATTGCCATTATCGGGCTAATGACGGCTTTGATGTTGTCGAACTACAGATCGGGAGATCAAAGACTGGCTCTTCAGAGGTCGGCTTCAAAACTGTCTCAGGATTTGAGAAGAGCCCAGGAAATGGCGACTTCGGCCAGGGAGTTTCAGGGTCAAGTTCCTTCGGGGGGCTACGGCATATATTTTGATCAGCTTCATCCGGACCGCTATGTTTTGTTTGCCGACTTGGATGGCGGCTTGGATTACGATGCGGGAGAAGATGGAGAAGATGTGGAGACTTTAAAATTTGAGAAAAACATAAACATCAATTCACTTTCCCCCGGCAGCCCTCTTACTATAGTTTTTTCTCCTCCCGACCCCACCGTGAACTTCAACCCCGAGGATTCTTCGGCTTCTATTATCCTTGGGATTAGGGGAGCCAGTGTTTCTCAATATAATTATAA
>CAZALP010000035.1:0-3247 GCA_964486395.1 uncultured Candidatus Saccharibacteria bacterium | reverse complement strand
AAATGAATGCCGTGAAGTACTGCCGGCCATTTGGCCCATTTCATTTTTCCACCAAGCCACAGTAGGCATTTTCCCAATACGGGAGAATTTCAAAATTTTTTACACCCGATTTTTATTTTACTCCGGCAAAAAAATCCTATATAGCTGCGGGGCTAGGACTCGAAGAGTTGCCCGAAGGCAGGCCAAGCCCGGGGACAAAGTTCTCACCACAGCCCGATAGAAATGAAAGTAAAAACACCCACAAGGGATGTTCTGCTTTCATAGCTGCGGGGCTAGGACTCGAACCTAGATTCCATGTTCCAGAGACATGTATCCTACCATTAGATGACCCCGCAATGATTAAACTTTCAGGTATTTTCTGACGGCCAGCCAACTGGATAAAACCCCCAGCCCCACTCCGGATGCCAGTTGAATCAAGAAAATGATAAAAATGTTTTCCAAAAAATATCCGAAAAAGTTTACCCCCGGCGCTATAAGCTCTATTTTGGGAGAAACAAAGAAAAGGGCTGCAGTAAACAATACAGCAGCGATTAAAGCCGCCAGAAAACCGCAAATGGCTCCCTGTACCAGAAAAGGGCCCTTAATGAACCAGTTAGAGGCCCCCACCAGCCTCATTGTCTCTATTTCTGCTTTGAAGTTGTAAATTGCCAACTTGGCCGTATTAAAAGCTATAATCAGCACCATCAAAGCCAGAATGGCGCTGAAAATGATGCCGGCCTTATTGATGCTGGCGGTAATTGAAAACAGTTTTTCAATGGCAGGCTTCTTTTCAGAATAATCCATCTTGGATATGTGGCTGGCAAAAGAAGAATTCTCTATGACTTTGGCGATGTTCTCATACTGGCTGGCTTCCCACGCTCTGATGTTCAAAGAAGCCAGCAGAGGGTTTTGGCCCACTTCCTCCAGGGACTCCATAATCACCTTATCGTCTTTGTGCCTCTCTGAAAATTTTTGCAAAGCTTCGTCTTTGGATACGTACTTTATGCTTTTAATTTCGGGCACCTGAGACAGTTCTTTTTTAACTTCCATAATTTCATCTGCCGAAAATTCTTTGTCAAAATACACGGCCATATCCACTTTCTCCTCAATGTTTTCTACCAAAAGGTTGGTAGTTTCCTGCAAAAGAAAAAGAGAAGTCACCACAGATATGATCATAACCATTATGAAAATGGTGGCCAGACTGAAGCCGGATTGCATCTTAAATCCCTTCCAACCTAATTTTAAAATGCGTTTAAAGGTAGTCATAGTATAAATCTTCCTCGTTCCTCATCTCTAATAATCTTTCCTTCTTCCAAAGTTATAACGCGTTTTCCAAGGGCATTGATAGTATCCTTGTCGTGAGTGGCCAAGATCACCGTAGTCCCCATTTGGTTTATCTTATCCAAAAGTCTGATGATGTCCCTGGTGTGGTAAGGATCCAGGTTGCCCGTGGGTTCATCTGCCAAAATAACTTTGGGCTTGTGAATCAGAGCCCTGGCAATGGCAGCTCTCTGCTTTTCCCCTCCCGACAATTCGGCGGGATAACTGTTTGCCCTGTCCTGCAAACCCACAATCTCCAGAACTTTGGGGCAACTTTCCTGAATTTCCTCTTCTGAAGCTCCCATAACTTCCAAAATGTAGGATATGTTCTCAAAAGTGGTTTTCTGGGGAAAAAGCTTGTAGTCCTGGAAAACCGCCCCTATATTTCTCCTGAAGCAAGAAAGCTCTGAAAAGCTGAACTTGTGGATGTTGGCTCCTTCAAAAAACACCGAGCCTTGAGTGGGGCTTTCCTCTGCCAAAAAAATCTTCAGGAGAGTAGTTTTCCCGGCTCCCGACCTTCCCACAATGGAAACAAACTCTTCTGGCTTTACGTCGAAAGAAATATCCTGAAGGGCGAAAATGGGTTCGGAGCCCGATTGATAAATTTTAGTTACGTCGCGAAAGCTAATCATTGTGTTTGATTTCGGCCTCTATAAATTCGTCAAGTTTTCCGTCTAGCACTTCTTCCACCTTGGAGCTCTCAATATTTGTCCTCAAGTCTTTCACCAATTTATAAGGATGAAGGATGTAAGAGCGAATTTGGCTCCCCCACTCGATGGAAACCGCTTTTCCTTTTATCTTTTCAATTTCCTTTTCTTTTTCTTTTTCCTTCAACTGGTAAAGCTTGGCATATAAGAGTTTCATTGCCTTTTCCCGGTTCTGACCCTGCAGCCGTTCTGATTGACAAGAAACCGTAATCTTTGTGGGTAGATGGGTAATTCTGACAGCTGACTCGCGGCGGTTGACGTACTGCCCTCCCGGTCCCGAAGCCCGATAGGTGTCTATTTTTAAGTCTTCGGGCCTTACCTCTATTTCTTTTTCAACGCTTTTTTCAATTTCGGGCAGAACCTCCACCATGGCAAAAGAAGTGTGACGAAGAGACTGAGCTGAAAACGGAGAAATTCTCACCAGCCGGTGAACCCCGGTTTCTTTTTTTAGAAACCCGAAAGCGTAATTCCCCTTAATTTCCAAGGTAGCGGACTTCGTGCCGATCCTGCCTTCCGGCCCCCCGGCTTCCCCGAAAGACTGGTGCAGGATTTTGGCTTTGAATCCCTTAAGGTCGCAGTACCTCAAGTACATGCGCAAAAGCATGGTGGCCCAATCCTGGGCGTCCTGGCCCCCAGCTCCGGCATAAATGGAAAGGAGGGCGGAATCCTTGTCGTATTTCCCCGAAAGGTAAACTTGAAGCTCCTTTTCCCGGATTTTCTTTGCCAGCTTTTCCGGATTTGTCTCCTTTTCAAGCTCTTCAAACTGGGATATTTCTTCTTGTAGGTCTGAGAGCTCTTTGGAGGTGGCCACGGCCCTTTCCTTGTCTTTCCAGAAATCCGGATTCTGCATTTCCCTTTCCAGCTCCTTTATTCTCTCTCGCTTTCTGGCTATGTCAAAGACGGTCCCCCAACTGGAGGAGTTTAGCTTGTAATTCTTCGGTTTTTTCTGAAGAATTTGCCATATCCAAATCAACTCTAACATATTTTTACCAAAAAGAAAAGAGCCGATGGTCGGGATTGAACCGACAACCTATCGCTTACGAAGCGATTGCTCTACCAATTGAGCTACATCGGCATATTCATATGCTCGAACTCAGTTTATCAGAAATCTGTAATTTTGAAAAGTGCCGCGCCTGCGGCGCGGCAGCCGGTCAATTTCGTTTAAAATAGGTTCGGACTTGGTTGTATAAATACCCCAAAGAAAAATGCCGGGGTCGGACCCCGGCATTTTTCTTTGGAGC
>CAZALP010000034.1:0-4116 GCA_964486395.1 uncultured Candidatus Saccharibacteria bacterium | reverse complement strand
TCGCTTCTTGCTCGATTTTCACTTCTGAGGGTTCTTTCTGAATTATTTCCGAAAGCTGAGGGGTCATCTCCAATACCTCGAAAACGGCTATTCTGCCAGAATACCCCTCGCCGTTGCACTTTTTGCATCCTTGGGGTTTGTATATCTTCAAATTTTTGGGAATTTTTGCTTCCTTAACGTCTTTCAAACTGCTGGTTATCATATTTCTGACTTTGGGATTGGGATCCACTTTCTTCTTGCATTCCGGGCAGAGAACTCTAACCAACCTCTGAGCCAAGGCAATGCTCAAAGTGGAGGGAATTAAAAAAGGAGCCACGCCTAAATTTATCATTCTGGGAATAACTCCCAAAGCGTCATTGGTATGCAGAGTGGAAAGGACAATATGCCCCGTGAGAGCGGCATGAGTTGCCAAAAAAGCTGTCTCCTTATCTCTGATCTCCCCCACCATAACAATATCAGGATCCTGCCTCAGCATGTGCCGAAGACCCGAAGCGAAATCGTACCCTATTTCAGGTTTTACCTGGGACTGATTAACTCCCTCCATGAAGTATTCCACGGGGTCTTCCAAAGTCACGATATTCACTCCTTCTTTATTCAAAAGATTCAAGATAGCGTAAAGAGTGGTGGTTTTACCAGAACCCGTGGGACCGGTAGCCAAAATCAAGCCATAGGGATTTTTAACAGCTTCCCTCACCACCTTGTAGTTTCTACCCCTCAAACCAAGATCTTCGAATCTCTTCACTCCCTCCGAAGGATCGAGCACCCGCAGTACGACTTTCTCTCCAAGAGTAGTGGGGAAAGTGGAAACTCTGAAATCGATGTATTTTCCTCCCATTTTTGTGGTAAACCTCCCGTCCTGGGGAACTCTTGTTTCGTCGATTTTCAAATTGGAGAGAATTTTAATTCTGGCCACCACCGCGGGATGAATTTTCAAAGGAAGAAAAAGACTGGCGTGCAGTATTCCGTCCACTCTGAATCTAACCTTCAATTCCTTGCGGGTGGGCTCGATATGAATATCCGAAGCTCTCCCCTCCACCGCATGCCGCAAAATGACGGCCACAACCTTGGTAACCGGGGCTTCTTCTACCATTCTTTCGAATTCTGTCTTTTCTATGGGAGAACGTCTCTTTTCTTCCTCTGTTTTGATTTCAACCTCTAATTCCTCAAGAGCCCTTTTTACTTCTTTTTTAAGAGTTCTATATTGCTTGAAAAGGTTGTCAAATGTGGTGGGGGTAATCAGAAAAACCTTGTAATTGAACTTTCCCTGCCGGGACAAGAATTTCAACGCTTCCTGAGCTTTTAGGTTCTCCGGATAAACCATTCCCACCTCCAAGGTCTTATCCTTCTTGGCCAAGGGGATCATCTTGTAGTATTTGGCAGATTCGTGGGGTATCAGCTCCAAAACATTAAGGGGAACCTCTTCTGGAACCACTTTCTTCAGAGGAACTTTCAAATTATCGCTTTTAAGCTCGAACAAAAAGCCTTCGGGAACCAAGCTTCTTTCCAAAATGACCTCCTCTTCTTTTTTCCCCGAAACTTTTACGTCGTACTCCAAGGAAGCTGCTTTTTTCTTGTCGATTATTTCTTTTTTGACTAGGTATTGGATTAAACTCATAGTAATTTAAACTTTAATATGGCATAAAAGGATTTTCCCGCCCCATTTCTTCTCCCTCGTAGGGCGGAACTTCTTCGAAGATAGAAAGCCCTTCCAGTTGGGGACTATCGAGCAATTCCCAATTAATTTTTACTTTTGGAAAAACAGGAATAGAACTCACTCCTTCCAGGGATTCAAAGGGAGAAGGCTCTTCTTCTCCTCTCAAAAATCCCCACCAAACCACAAAAATAATGCCGATAACCAACACTCCCAAAAGCAACATTAGGTATTTTTGCTTTTTGCGAGCTAACAGTGGGCTTTTTTCTTGGGTAAAAGCGAAAGACATAATTAGTAAGCGTAAGTTTTAATGTCAACTTTGAAAGAAAACGGCTCTTCTAAATCCTGGGGGGTGGAAAACATAATTTTTTGCACCTGAATCAATCTGGCTGATTTTTCAAGAGCCGAGAGAAAATTTTTAAAGTCAGGATAAAGGCCGGACAAGACAAAACTGAGATGAATTTCTCTTATTTTAGAATTTTTTTCTGCGGGTTTGATCCCTCCCAGCTCTATTTTTCCCAGCAAAAGACCTGTTTGGGAAGCGGTTTGCTGAATGTAGTCAAACAAAGAAGGAAGAGAAGGGTCTTCGGGAAGTGCGGAATTAATCTTGGAAAGGTTTTCTCCGTATTCTTCCAGCTTCCGGGAAGTCTCCCTAAGCTGGGAGAAATAATCTTTCTTTAACTGAAGCTCTGTTTCTTTCTGTTCAAGGAGAGCTGTCAACTCTTGAAGATCCTGGTATTTGGGCCAAAGCAAAACCACCATCAAGATCACCGCCAACACCAAAGATAAAGCTGTAATGTATAATTTATTCATTGGGATTGTGTCGAAGTTGAAAATGATTCTGTTGAAGTTGAAAATGATTCTGTTGAAGTTGAAAATATTTCCGGGGAAAGAGAAAGATTTAAAAGAAATTTCGCTTCTCCTCCTTCGCCCAAAGATATATCCGTCAACTTTATTCCTTTGATCAGGTCTTCTTCCCGGAAAATATATATCTGCTGAGCCAAGGTCCCAAAATTTCTGGCTTGTCCTCCGATTTTGGCTTGAGGGAGTTCCGGACTTAAATCCAGGTCGGTAAACCAAACCTTGGGATGGGTGTTTTTTTCCAAAAATTCAAAGAACTGCGATGTCCTCGGGTGTGCAGCCAAAAGCTCAGAAAAATCCTTAATCTTTTCCTGGCTGGCGAAAACCTCGGTTTCTATTTTTTTGTCCTCAGCGGTGCCAACTGCTAAAATACGCTCTTCCAAATCCTCCAAAGCGGCAGCGGATTTGCCGTGAAAATAATTTAAAACAAAATAGGCTATGACTACCGCCATCAGCAAAGCCAAAGAAAAATAGAAAAGAATTATCTGCCATTGAGGCATTTTTTGGGGAGGTCTGGGAATGATGTATATCATATTATTGTAATCCATAGAGGGCCGCTCCCACGGCTATTGAATAGCTGGGGCCCATCTTTTTAAGATCTTTTTCCAGAATCGGGGGATAATAAAGGTCGGAAAAAGGGTCGGCCACGGACACGGGCTTGTGAAGATTTTCAGAAAAGTACTCAACCAAACCCGGCAACAAAGCTGAACCCCCCGCCAGAATTATTTTCTGAGCTTCTTTCCTCTCCGATTGAAAATAACTTTGGGTAATTTTTTTTGTCTCTTCCAGAATTAAATCTATCAAGGGCAAAAGAGATTCCCGGAGGCTTCCCTCGCCGGAATTTAACCCCTGGTTTCTTTTCATTTCTTCTGCCTTAGGGTAATCCACATGAAATCCCTTGGAAATTATATTGGTGAAATCGTTGCCGGCCGTATCGAAACTATGAGAAATTCTCAAAGCCCCTTTCTCTACAATGCTAATAGTGGTGCTTCTGGCCCCAATATCTATTAAGATCAGGGGATCCTTTTCTTCTTTTACCACGGCTCTGGTTAGACTGAAAACCTCCGCTTCCAGAGAAAGAAGTTCCAACTGGGAGCTCTGGGCAATCTCCTGATATTGATTAATAACCTCGTTGGGGACCGCCACCAACAAGACCTTGCCACCGCCAATAACCTGCCAATCCAGGGTAATTTCAGAAAGAGGCAAGGGAATATGCTGACGAGCCTGAAATTGCACCGCCTGGGGAAGTTCTTCTTTTGTCATGGGAGGAAGATTCAAAGTGGTGAAAAAAGTAGAAAAATCTGGGATGGCAAAATAGGATTTTCTGCTCTTCATCCTGGCTTCTTTAACTATTCCCCTGATTGCCCTGATAACGTCCTGGGTGGAAACGCTCAAAGTGCTCTTCTCGAAGGTCCGGAAGGGCTTTTCATAAAGGGACGCTGCCTGTATTTCTCCGTAATTATCAAGTTTCCTTCTCTTTCCAGCCCGGGACAACTCCACAATTTTAATGGATGAAGTGCCAATGTCCACCCCTAAAAAACTTTTGGCGGTCGCCTTAAAAGGATTCCAAATCATCGCTTATATTATACCATTTTAGGAACAAA
>CAZALP010000033.1:0-4168 GCA_964486395.1 uncultured Candidatus Saccharibacteria bacterium | reverse complement strand
TGGTCATTATGATTCATACGGGTTCCAGGGGTCTTGGTCACCAGATTGCCACAGACTATATCCGAGTGATGATACAAGCTATGACAAAATACGGTATCCGTTTGCCAGACAGGGAATTGGCGGCTTGCCCTATTAATTCTCCAGAAGGAAAAAGATATTTGTCGGCTATGTCCTGTGGCGCTAATTACGCTTGGGCCAATCGTCAAATGATAGCTCATTTTGTCAGAAAGGCATGGAAGCAAGTTTTAGGAGAAAAAGCTTTGCCATTGAAAGTAATTTATGATGTGGCTCATAATATCGCTAAAATTGAAAACAACCTTTGTGTTCATAGAAAAGGGGCCACCAGGGCTTTTCCGCCAGGGCATCCAGAAATTCCCGAAAAATACCGCGAGGTTGGCCAGCCGGTTCTGATTCCGGGATCTATGGGAACGGCTTCCTATATTTTGGCAGGACAAGAAAGCGGCAAAGAGGCATTTTATTCCACTTGCCACGGAGCTGGCCGCACTATGTCTAGACACGCCGCTATGAGAACTACGAGGGGAGAGGAGGTAGTCAGGAGATTAAAAGAAAAAGGAATTCTCGTAAAATGCCGATCAATGCGGGGTATTGCAGAAGAAGCCCCTTTGGCCTATAAAGACATAGACAACGTAGTCGAAGTGGTTCACCGCGCCGGACTTTCAAAAAAGGTGGCAAAATTGGTGCCCCTAGCCGTCATTAAAGGAGAGTAGGGCAAGATAAGATATGTATGAGGAAACTGCCAAGATCAATACGAAAATTTATTCGCAAAGAGAAAGCCCGGATTCGCCGGGAAGTTTTGGATTTGCAAGAGCAGAAAAAATTAATTGACGAATTGTATCAAAGGTTCTTGCCCAAAACAAAAAATTCTGTTAAAGTAAATCATTATGACAGTTCAAGAGATATACAATCTGGCAATTAAAATGGGCATCGAGGCAGATTTACGGGGGAAGGAAGCAGTAGAAAAGTTTTTGCAGAGGAAGAAGGATAAATATGAAAAGTTGACTTTGGAAAAGAAGGAGGAATTCGACAAGGAAGCCCTGAAAAATCCTTATTTGGACTCGCGGGTTTACCATATTGCCCAAGACAAGGAAATTCGAAAAGTTTTGGTGGGAGTAGACATTGAGCCGGCCGAAGTTTTGTTGGCCAAAGAGCTGGGCAATATAGATTTGATTATTGCCCATCATCCTTTGGGCAAAGGGCTGGCCAATTTGCACGAAGTCATGGACATGCAGTGCGATATTCTTAACTTATATGGTGTGCCCATCAATGTAGCCGAGGGCTTAATGAAAGAGAAAATTTCCGAAGTGGCAAGAGGAGTAAATAAAGCCAATCATCAAAGAACGGTGGATGCGGCAAAACTCCTCGGAATTAATTTGATGAACGCTCATACGCCTTGTGACAATCTGGCTGCTAAATTCCTGAAAGATAAAATTGAGGAAAGAAAGCCAGAAAGGATAGAAGACTTAATTAAATTGCTAAAAGATATCCCCGAATATAAAGAGGCAATGAAAATCGGGGCAGGCCCCGTCATATTTGCCGGCAACTCTGAAAACAGATGCGGCAGGATTGCCGTCACTGAAATTACCGGAGGCACGGAGGGCTCCCCCAAGCTTTATGAGAAAATGGCTCAGGCCGGCGTAGGCACCGTAGTTTCCATGCATCAATCGGAAGAGCACAGAAAGGAAGCTGAAGCCGCTAACATTAACGTCGTAATCGCCGGCCATATAAGTTCCGATTCCATCGGTATGAATTTATTTTTGGACGAACTGGAAAAGCAGGGCATCGAGATCATTCCTTGCTCCGGCTTCATCCGCATAAAGAGATAAAAAGATTTTTAATTTCTCTGTTTCGTAAAAAAACGTTTAATTGTAGCTATAGCTATAAATAAACGTTTTTTATTTTAGTGGATAAAATAGATAGCTCACGATCGTGAGTTATTTAATTACCGTGCACTAGTTTTCTCTGTTCCATAAATAAACGTTATGAGACCAACTGCTGGGAGGAGGTAAAGAATTTTGATAGAATAAATAAATATGCGTACAGGTATAGCTACAGTACCCTTGGATTATGGGAAGTGTCCGAGGTGGCTTTTTGAAAGAATGAAAAGATTGGGCCGGGGCATTACTATGGCCATTGTTGAAGAGTTTGGGCCGGAAGAGTTTTTGCGGCGGCTTTCGGATCCCGTCTGGTTTCAATCATTAGGATGCGTTTTGGGTTTCGATTGGAATTCCTCCGGTTTATCCGTTACCACCTTGGGAGCTTTGAAAGCTGGACTTTTTGATATTCAGGATCAACTGGGTATATATGTATGTGGCGGCAAAAAAGAATCGAGGAAGACGCCGGAAGAAATTGAGGCCTACGGGATTTCAAGGCGGTTTTCTTTTGCTCCGAACTTGATTTATGCTTCCAAAATGGCGGCTAAGATAGATTCCTCATTAATCCAAGACGGCTATTCCATATATCAGCACAACTTTATTTTTAGTAAATCTGGTCAGTGGGTGGTTTTGCAACAAGGTATGAATTTGGAAAATCAAACCGCTCGGCGTTATCACTGGTTGTCTTCGGGAGTAAAGGATTTTGTCAAAGAGCCGCATGCGGGAATTATTTCCGGAGCCAAAGTGAAGCCCCTTAATTTAACAGCCAGAGAAAGTAATCAAAATCGGGAAATTAGCTTGGGACAAGTTGTAGAGGAGCCAAAAACTTTTATCAAAAATTTGGCCATGATTTCCCGCCATCCCAAACAAATGGCTTTTATGGAGCTTTACAATAAAGAATTCCACTGGCATCCGGTGGTGGAAGAAAAGTTTGACTTGAAAAGATTGGAAAAAACGATTTCTTCGGCCCACGAAGTTCAGCCCCATAAATTCGAAGAACTCGTGGCCTTAAAGGGGGTAGGTCCAAAGACCATTAGGGCTTTGTCTTTGGTAGCAGAGATAATTTACGGCGCCAAGCCCTCTTATGAGGATCCAGCCAGATACACTTTTGCGGTGGGCGGCAAAGACGGTACTCCGTATTTTGTGGAAAGAAATACTTATGACAAAGCCATAGACGTTATCAACAAGGGAATTAAGAAAAGTAAAATTTCTCTTAAAGAAAAATTAGCAGCTCAAAAAAGACATGAAAAAATATTCATCCAAAAAAGCCAAGAAGAGAAGAGTGGCTTTCAGAACTCCCCACAGATTTCACTACCAGCAATACCAAAAGATATCTAAATGGAAAACCAAGAAAAAATAAAGCAATCTGGGAAAGTTTTTTGGGGGGAGGTCTTTTTGTTTTCTCTAACTTTGGTTTTGGGTATTTTGGCTGCCCGGAAAATAAATGAAATTCTCAGGAGTGAGGGAATTGTTCCTCCGCCAATTTCTTTTTGGCAATTCCTCCTTTATTTTTTTTCAGCCACCTTATTTATTTTTTTAATTTCCCGGTTCTCAAAAATTAAAAGAGGGAGGGAAGTGATATTTAAGGGCATTTTTGTGCTGGCCGTCTTTTGGGGAGGTTCTCTATTGCTCAGTTTGTGGTTGCCAGATTTACTGGCCCTATTTTTAACTGCAGTTTTAATTTTTTTCTGGTTAAAGAAGTCTTTGATTTTAATTCATGATTTGGCCGTAATTTTAGGAATAGCCGGAGTGGGAGCATTTTTAGGCTTGAGGTTTACTCCCTGGCTGGTAGTTATTATTTTAGCAATTCTTTCTATTTATGATTTTATTGCCGTTTACAAGACAAAACACATGATAAAAATGGCAAAAGAAATGATGGCTACGGGAAGTATTCTGGCTTTAATCTGTCCCCCTCGAATTTCCGATTTTAAAGCGGGCTTAAAAGAGGTAAGACCCGGTGGAAGGTTTTTGATTTTGGGCGGTGGAGATGTTGCCTTTCCCTTGCTTCTTTGCGTTTCCCTGGTTCCAGAAGGAGTTTTAAGCGCTTTAATTGTGGCCGTCTTTGCTTTGGCTGGCCTTGGGACAAGCTTTTACTTTTTTATCAGCCAAAGAGTTCGAAGACCTGTTCCCGCCCTGCCGCCAATAGCCGTTTTTTCCATCATCGGTTTTTTGGTCACTTTATTGATATGAGTAAAAAAGAAAAATTATTAAAATTGCACAGGGAAATTAAAAAATGTAAAAAATGTCCTTTATGGAAAACAAGGACAAATACCGTG
>CAZALP010000032.1:0-4194 GCA_964486395.1 uncultured Candidatus Saccharibacteria bacterium | reverse complement strand
GCTGATGAGGCCCTTGAGGCCCAAAAAGACAGCCAAGCCCAGCAAAACGAAAGGATGAACGGCGGAAATGAGACCGAAGGTAAGTAAAACGCCGGCTCCAATGTCTATCCAGCTAAAAAAATTAGCTATGAAAAACAGTCCCTTGAGCATTAAGTAAATGCCCAAAGCCATCATCATTCCTCTGGGGATGTCAACTTGATAGAAGCCGGCTATAAACAAAAGGCCGACAACAATATCGGCTATGCCGAAAAATTTGGTCATTTTAGTATTCTCTTCCTCTCTTGGCTTTTACGCCTTTTTTGTAATAATGCTTTATTTCTTTAAGCTCGGTTACCAAATCCGCCATTTTAATAATTTCTTTCGGGCACCAACGGCCTGTCAGCACCAAATCGGGTTTTTTTCTGTATTGTTTCAAAATATCAGAAACCTCCTTAACGCCCAACAAACCGAACTTCATGGCTACGTTGACTTCGTCCAATATAACCAGATTATACTTTCTTTTTGCCGTCTTTTCCAGGAAATTTAAATCTTTTTCCTGCCGAATGTCAAAATTTTTGATTTTTTTAATTGCCTTGATTTCGGACGATTTTCCGTCTTTCAAAAACTGAACCATCAAAACTTTCTCTCCGGCCCCCACAGCTCTAACAGCCATGCCAATGGCAGCCGATGTCTTGCCTTTTCCATTACCCGTAAATACATATATCATAACGTTCGAAATTATATATTACATGTAGGGCAGCTTCCCGGAGGAAGGTCGGGAACGTCGGGAGAAGGATTTTTTAGTTCGGGAGAAATCTCCTGTTCTGAGACCTTGGGGAAATCCTCTTGCCCGGAACCTTGGATATTCAAAACCTGCTGCTTGCGCGACTCCGATCTATAAATGGTAATCCCTTTACACCCCAATTTATAAGCCATAAGGTAAGCTGCTTTAACGTCATCTTCTGTGGCGGAAAAGGGGAAGTTAATAGTTTTGGAAACTGAATTGTCCACGTATTTTTGGAAAGCGGCCTGCATTTTAACGTGGTCTTCGTAATGTATGTCTAGGGCAGTAACAAAAACTTTTTTCCATTTGGGGGGCACCTCCTCCATGTCTTTCACAGAGCCTTTCTGGGCTATTTTTTTCATTAATTCCTCTGAATAAAATCCCTCCCGCTTGGCTATTTCCTCAAACAAGGGATTAACCTCCACCATTTCTTCTCCTCCCAGCACATGCTTTCTGACAAAAGAAAGGGCATAGTATGGCTCAATACCAAAAGAACAGCCGGCTATTATAGAAATGGTTCCGGTGGGAGCTATGGTTGTCACGGTGGCGTTGCGCAAGGGTTTTCCTTTGGCAACGTAAATGCTGTATTTGTAATTCGGAAAAGAACCTCGTCTCTCTGCAATTTTTTCCGAAGCTCTGTGGCCTTCTTCTTGGATAAACTTCATTATCTTCTCTGCCAAATTCAAAGCTTCTTTCGAATTATAGGGGATTTCCAATTTGACCAGCATATCTGCCCATCCCATCATCCCCAAACCAATCTTTCTGTTTCCCTTGGTCATTTTTTCGATTTCCGGAATGGGATAGCGATTAACATCAATGACATTATCCAAAAAGTGCACGCCATCCCAAGTAATTCTGCGAAGTTTTTCCCAGTCAATCTCGTATTTCCCGTCTTTCTTCCTCAACATTTTCGCCAAATTGATGCTTGCCAAGTTGCAACTTTCTGAAGGAAGCAACGGTTGTTCGCCGCAGGGGTTGGTACCCTCTATCTCGCCTAATTGAGGGGTGGGATTGTATTTATTGATAGTGTCTATAAAAATTACTCCGGGCTCGCCGTTAAGCCAAGCGTAATGGGCTATAAGATTAAAAACTTTTTTAGCGTCCAGCTCCCCCCAAACCTGATTGTTGCGGGGATTGATCAAATTATATTTTTTACTTTCTTTCACGGCTTTCATGAATTCGTCGGTAACGGTGACGGAAATATTAAAATTGGCAAGAATTCCCTCTTCGGCTTTAGCGGTAATAAATTTTAAGATGTCGGGGTGATCTACCCGCAAAATTCCCATCATGGCCCCCCTTCTCTTACCTCCTTGCTTAATAGTCTGGGTGGCAGCATCAAAAACTGTCATAAAACTGATCGGACCGCTGGCTACACCTTGAGTACTTTTCACAATATCGCCTTGGGGTCTTAACCGAGAAAAAGAATAACCTGTCCCCCCGCCAGATTGATGAATCAAAGCTGTTTGTTTAATTGCTTCAAAAATGCCGTCCATAGAATCAGGAACTTCAAGCACAAAACAGGCGGCGAGCTGCTGTAAAACGTTGCCAGCGTTCATTAACGTGGGACTGTTCGGTAAAAATTCCAAAGAAGCCATCATGCGGTAAAACTTTTCTTCAACTCTGAACAGCTCTTCGTCGGTAATGTCCGGACGGTAATATTTTTCGGCAGAGGCTATGTTTTGGGCCACTCTCTTGAACAACTCCTGAGGAGTTTCAATGATTTTTCCCGCGTCATTTTTCTTTAAGTACCTCGATTCCAAAACTCGAAGAGCGTTATGGCTCAATTTTGTCTTCACTTCCTTGTTTAAAAGCCACCATTTGGCTTCCCTGATTTCGGTTCTTTTCTGCCGGTATTCCTGGTAGGCCCGGGCTACGCTCTCCAGCCCTTCATTTTCCAAAACTTCTATGACAATATCCTGAATTTGCTCCACGTCCGGAATTTCGCCGGCAAATTTTTCGTTTAAAATTAAAACCGCTTTGTCAGAAAGATTTTCAGACAATTGCTCGTTCTCTCCGATGGCTATCAAAGCCTTTCGGATGGCGTGGGTGATTTTCGACTGGTCCCAATCGACAACCCTGCCATCCCTCTTTTTAATTTTTTTGATTTTAGATTCAACCATATTGAGACAAAAAAATCCTTTTTAGAAATTCAAAGGAAAATAAAAAGATTATTCCATTTTACCGCAATAAAAAAGCGGGGTCAAAACCCCGTCAAGTAGCTTTAAAAGGCTTACTTTTCCACACCCCTATCTTTCGCCGTTGAAGCCGGTGGCAATGACGGTAATTTTCATTTCTCCCTTTTGCAATCTCTTATCGTGAACTGCGCCGAAAATAACTCGGGCTTTTGAATCCGAGTGCTGGGTAATTAATTTGGCAGCTTCATTCACTTCGGTCAAACTCAAGTCATGGCCGCCCGAAACATTGAAAAGGACTCCCCTTGCTCCTTTGATAGAAAAATCAAGCAAGGGAGAATTAATGGCCAAATTAGCCGCCTGCTCCACTCTTCTTTCTCCCTTGGCTTTGCCTATCCCGAAAAAAGCCTGCCCTGCATCCTGCATAATCGTTTTGACGTCGGCAAAATCAACATTGATAATGCCGGGCAAAATTATCAAATCGGTGATTCCCTGAACCGCCTGACGCAATACTTCGTCGCACTGCCAGAAAGCGGAAAGCAAAGTGGTATGTTGGTCTCCCTGAGCCAAAACTTTGTCGTTGGGAATAATCAACAGAGTATCAACCTTGTTTTTCAGGGCCTCCAATCCCTTTTTGGCTACCTGGGATCTGTAGGTTCCCTCAAAAGAAAAAGGAGTGGTAACCACTCCAACCACCAAAGCTCCCGAACTCTTGGCCATCTCAGCTATTAGGGGAGCAGCTCCCGTTCCTGTTCCGCCTCCCAAGCCAGCGGTAATGAAAACCATGTCAGCGCCGGCTAATATACCTCCTATTTCTTCTTTTTGCTCTTCTGCAGCTTTTCTGCCGATTTCCGGATTCATGCCAGCTCCCAGGCCCTGAGTTAAATTCCTGCCAATGCGCAGTTTTTTGTGGGCTTTGGTCTTTTGAAGATCCTGGGCATCGCAGTTCATGGCAATAAGCTCCACTCCCTGAATCTTACAGGAAGACATTCTGGAAACGGCATTGCAGCCAGCCCCCCCGGCTCCCACCACTTTTATATTTGTACTCATTTTATGGAATAAAAATCTTAAATATTTTCTTTGATATTTTCTTTAATTTGGAAAAAATTTCTCCCTCAAAAGAAAAATGTTTTTTAAATCTGTTTTCGCTTATTAAATCTTCTCCCATCAGAACCAGTCCTGCGGCAGTACTCCAAGAAGAATCCTTTTCCAAACCTACCAGTCCCGAAGGGTATCCGAGCCTGGCGGGCAGTTTCAATTCTTTTTTAGCAAGTTCCACCATTTTTGGCAACTTGGATC
>CAZALP010000031.1:0-4450 GCA_964486395.1 uncultured Candidatus Saccharibacteria bacterium | reverse complement strand
ACGATAAATAAAGTTTTTTTATTTCTCATTATTCAATATCCTTTAAAAATTCTTGAACTTGGGGGGCTAAATCTGGATTAATTTCCCGCACTTTTTGAGCCGCCTCCTGGGCTTTCTCGCTCTCGCCCAGATTGGCGTAAACTGCCGCTAGTTCGGCCCACAGCTCGGCGTCCTCCGGATGAAATTCCAAGGCCTTCAAATAAGTTTGCCGAGCCTGCTGATAATCGCCGATAACCTGGTAAACTTTTCCCAAATACTTGTGAGAACGAACCAAGCGCGGTTCAAGATCAATCGCTTTTTGAAAATAGGAAATCGCCTCCTGGCTGCGGCCCTGCCTCAACTTAACTTCTGCCGCATACCAATATCCCTGCTGGTTGGTCGGGCTCAACTCAATGGCTTTTTCAAAAATCTCTCCGGCCCGATTGAGCTTTTCCTTATTGCCGGTAAAACGATATTCGGCGAAATAAAGCTGGCCTGAAAAAAGACGTGGCCGGAAATCCAAAACATTTTCTTTGACGCTCTTTTCCATCTCGATTTCGGCCATTTCAAACAAAGGAAAAAGATTGACTCGGTCCTGCTCTTTCATATCTTGGGAAGACGCCTTAATCATTTTCTGGGCAAACTGCTCTCTGGGTTCGTATTGGTTCATCCAGGAATCCAGGGATTTCTGAAAGTAAACTGCTGTATCTTCTACGTATTGGGACTGCAGAGCCTTAATGAGATAATAATTGGCCCGGGCCGGCTGGATATTGCCCAGCCAGAGCGGGAATATCATCGCCACGATTATAACTGCGCCGATAACCGGATTAAATTGTTTCGGCCGAGAAGTCGCTTCTTCTCCTTCTTCTTTCCTCCCGATAAGAAAACTTGTGAAAGCCAAAGTTAAAAAGAAAACCAGATACGAGTTAATCATATCAAAGACCAGGAGATTCTGAAAGAAATAGACGGTCAAAAGAACCGCCAAGCCCAAAGGAAAGAAAATGTTTCTTTTCTCTGCTATTTTGGGAATGGTTTTCAAAAGCCCGAAAATGGCAGCGGCAAAAATAGCCAGATAACTCAAGAGCCCGATAACGCCCGTGGTCACCAAAGTATCAAGGACGATATTGTGGGTTCGGTCAAACCAAATCTCTCCGCCGCACTCGGAGAGAAAAACACAGGGATTGAAATATTTTAAAAAGACCACGTTGAAATTTTCCGGCCCCCAGCCTAAAATCGGCTTCTCTAAAAATCCCTTCCAGCCCCCTTCCCAAACTGTAAAGCGGGGCTTCATATCTTTCAGGAGTTGGGCTACCCCTTCTTTGACAAAAGTCGGCTGTAAAACGGCCAGAATAATCGCCAAAACTATCAAAACCAAAATTATCCCCGCGCCGGCCATTTTGAGTGCTTTCTTTTGAGAAAATATCAAATAGCCCAAAAACAGCAAAAACAATCCCAGGCAGAAAGCAGCGATCGCCCCCCTGGCCGTGGAGGTGAACAAAACCGGCAGCATAATGGCTAGACTTGCTCCGGAAAAAATCTGCCAAAAAAGAGCTTTTCCTCCCGGTTTCAAAAAGTGAGTCAAAAACAGAACCAAGGCAAAGAAAATATCAAAAAGCAAGTAAGCTCCCATAAAAGAGGTGTTGCCGATGGTGCCTCCGCCGCGAGTAGAAAGCTCATTGCCTTTCAAAACATATAAACTGAGAAACACCCCCGCTATTACCGAAACCCCCAAAAACTTTTCCCAATCCTCTCTCTTTTTGAAACAGCTGGTCAAAATAATGAAAAAGGCGTAAAGATGCAGCATCGTCCAAATGCCGGTCATTCTCTCGTTGGTGGACCAAAAAGATCTATCAAAATTAATGCCGGTGAAAGAGGCCAAAATAAATGCTCCCAAAAAGAGAGTCAAAGCAATAGTTAAAAGATTAATTCTGGGCCGGTAGCGGCTATGAAAAACGGCTAAAATCAGATAAGCGGCCAGAATGATTTCCACGACAATTCTGAAGAAAATTGTCTTGGGCGCGACAAAAGGAAAAAAAAATTTAGTGCTGACAAGTAAGGGGGTAAACAAAACCAAATAAGTTCCCCACCTGACAATCAAAAGGCAGGCCTTTTCCCAACCGGCCTGATAATTAAAATCCCTATTTTCTGGCACTGTACCGGCTTCCCTCCTCTCTCGTTTTTCTCTTGATCTTTTCCCCACTAAAAGTATTCTATCAAAGCTTGAATTTTTTGTAAATTCACCGTAAAATAAACTCGATGACCAATACCCTCAGTTTAAGGAAAATTATTCTCCTGGGGGGTGATATTATTTTACTCTATCTTTCCCTGTTTCTGACGGTATTTTCCGGTTTCCCCCAGCACTTTTTGCCTTTTTCCATCCTTTATGTCTTCTGGCTGACGGTATTTTATGTCTTCGGTCTCTATGACCTTAAAATAATCAAAAGCGGGCTCAATTTCTACACCAGAATCATTGGGGCAATGGCTGTTAATTTTTTGCTGGGCGTGGCTTTTTTCTACCTAATCCCGCTTTTTGGCATCACCCCCAAAACCAATCTGGCTTTGAGTATTATTATCTTCGGAGCGCTTTTCTTTGCCTGGCGAAAAATTTTCTATTCCTTTTTTTCCTCTCGTTTTTTAACCACGGTGGCGATTTTCAAACAGGACCCCCGGGCAGAAAAACTGGCAGAAGAAATCAAAAAACGGCCCTATCTCGGCTACCAAGTTGTGGAACTGGAAATGAACGAAGATTTGCTCTCCCAAATCCGGAAAAACAAAGTGGACACCATTATCATTCCCGGCGACCCGCAGTCTGACGAGTGGTTGACAAAAAACCTTTACCGGTGTTTGCCCGCCCGCGTCAATTTTATGGACTGGGCCCAAGCCTACGAACTAATCTGCGAAAAAATACCCGTGTCCTTTGTAACCCAGTCCTGGTTTTTAAAAAATCTGCGCGAAGGAGAAAAAGCTATCTATGACAAAGCCAAAAGGTTATCGGATGTTTTAATATCGTCGCTCATCGTCGTCTTAACCCTGCCACTTTGGCCCCTGATAGCCCTGGCAGTCAAGTTAGAAGATAGGGGACCAATATTCTATAAACAAAAAAGGGTCAGCAAAGACGGAAAAATTTTCCTGCTGTATAAATTCAGATCAATGAAAAAAAACGCCGAAGACAAAACCGGAGCGGTCTGGGCGGAAGAAAAAGACCCCAGAACCACTAAAACAGGCAAATTTTTAAGAAGAAGCCACTTAGACGAACTGCCCCAAATGATTAATATATTGAAGGGCGATATTGCCCTGGTGGGCCCGAGGCCCGAAAGGCCGGAATTCGTAAAACAGCTGGAAAAAGAAATCCCCCACTATCAAATCCGCCACTTAATCAGGCCGGGATTTACCGGCTGGGCCCAAATCAAATTCAGATACGGCCGAACCGTCATGGACGCCAAAGAAAAATTTGAATACGACCTCTACTACCTCAAAAACCGCAATCCCCTTTTAGACTTGGGTATTTTATTAAAAACTGCTCAGTTATTCTTTAAGAAAAATTGATGATTAATAAACTGAAAAGTCGAACTTACGACTTTTTGCGCTGGTCTCAAAAATATACCGGCACAGACAATGTCTATTTGGCCAAAGGCGGTTTTTGGCTTACCACGGGACAAATAATTTCCTCAGCCGCCGCTTTTTTATTAGCAGTAGCTTTTGCTAATTTACTTCCAAAAGAAACCTTTGGCATTTATCAGTATGTTCTTTCAGTTCTTGGTATCTTAAGTATATTTACTCTCCCGCGTATGGGTACGGCGATTATTCAGGCAACCGCCAAGGGATATGAAGGATCTCTTATCCCGGCCCTTAAAACTAAGATTCGTTGGGGAGCATTGGGGGTGATGGCTTTTGTGGGATTAGCCGGCTATTATTTCTTTAGAGACAACACTACCCTTGCTTTTAGTTTTTTAATTGCTGCTGTTTTTTTACCTTTTTTGGCAACCCTCGGTATTTACGACGCTTTATTCAGGGGCAGAAAGCTTTTTAAAATTTCTACTCAATACGGGATTATTTTGCAAATAGTTGCTCTCGCGGCAATGATTATTGTCCTATTTTTAACCAAAAATGTTATTTTAATCCTTTTGACTTATTTTTCCTCCCATACCTTAATAAAACTGATTCTCTTAAAAATCACCTTAGATAAATTTCCGCCAAACAAAAAAATAGACCCGGGAACGCTTCCTTACGGAAAATACTTAAGTTTTATTGCAATTATCCCAAAAATCGCCAATGAGTTAGATAAAATTTTATTATGGTATTTTCTAGGAGGCGCCCAAGTGGCTATTTACACTTTTGCCATTACCCCAGTTATTCAAATGAAAGATTTGTTGTTTGGAAAATTAAAAATATTGGCCATGCCGAAATTAAGCCAGCGTTCCGGTAAAGAAATAAAAAAGACCTTGCCTCGGAAGATCTTTAAACTTTTTCT
>CAZALP010000030.1:0-4461 GCA_964486395.1 uncultured Candidatus Saccharibacteria bacterium | reverse complement strand
TGGACGCAGCAGAAAGTACATCGATATGGACAACCCCTGGATGTTTCTATGGGGAATATATAACTGTTCCGCCATCCTTCTATGAGAGAAAAATCAGGGAAAGGATAGTTGTCTAAGTTGATAGTCTGTCTGGAAACGGGATTTTCCCGAATAATGCCATTTTTCAAGTAAACAAGGTTTTCCACTTCCTCCAGTCCTTTTTCCCTCTCGATAGCCTTGACCAGCTTCGGAAGGGCAGTTTCTCCCTCGAATCTGACAAGATAGTCGACTTCATTAAACAAAGCCTCCTGCCGGTTTTCGGCTAGAGAAACATGGGGGCCGCCCATTACCACCGGACTGTCCGTTTCTTCTTTGACTATTTTCGCCAAATTTAATCCACGAGGATAAGTTCCAGACAAAGTGGAGATGGCGATAAAATCGGCTTTTCTGGCCTCCTTCCGCAGCTCATCTTCGTCGATATCCCGGGCTTCTTCCATAAACAGCTTTACTTTGTGGCCTTTATTTCTCAAGTCGGTCAACAGGCTGGGCAGTCCTACCCTGATTAAATGAAGATTGCTTAAATAGTGGGGTTTGGGCAGCGCGGGTTCAATTCCTATTATATACATCCGTTCTCCCTCCTAATATTTTTTTAAGGATCTTTTTGGTTATTAGTAGAATACTCTCTTTGTCTCTTAAGGTCAACCGCTTTTCAGTTTGGTTATCATATTCCTTAATTCAGCCGCTCTCTCAAAATCTAGGTTTTTAGCAGCTTGGCGTATTTCCTTTTTTAAAAGCTGAATGTCTCTTATCATGCCAAATTCAGAATTAATTTCTTTTTCTTTTGGCGCAAAAAGCCATTCTCTTATTTCTTTAACAATGGGCCGGGGAGTAATATTGTATTTTCTGTTGTATTCTGCTTGGATTTTTCTTCTTCGCAAAATTTCATCTCTGGCATTTTTTATGGAGGTTGTAATTTTATCGGCATACATAATGACATGGCCATTGGGGTGCCTAGCCGCCCTACCCATGATTTGGATTAAGGTGGTTTCGTTTCTCAAAAAACCCTCTTTATCCGCGTCTAAGATTGCCACCAAGCTGACTTCTGGCAAATCCAAACCTTCTCTCAAAAGGTTAATGCCCACCAGAACGTCATATTTTCCCTCTCGGAATTTTTTTAGAATATTTGGCCTTTCTAGGGTTTTAATTTCCGAATGGAGCCATTGGGCCTTGATTTCTTCCTTTGCCAGGTAGTCAGAGAGGGCTTCGGCCAGTCTCTTGGTTAAAGTTAAAACTAGCGTCCTTTCTTTTCTAGCCACTCTCTTTTTAATTTCCGAAATTAAATCTTTTACCTGACTTTTGGTCGGCCGTATTTCTATTGATGGTTCCAGTAATCCAGTGGGTCGGATTAGCTGTTCAACAATGGGATTTTTCTTTTCATAAACTCCAGGGGTGGCAGAGACATATATTGTTTGGGGTATTCTTTTTTCGAACTCCCCAAACGTCAGGGGGCGATTATCTATACAAGACGGCAAGCGGAAGCCATGCTCGATCAGGATTTCTTTCCTGGCCCGATCTTGGATTGACATTGCTCTTAGCTGGGGCAGGGTTTGGTGCGATTCGTCAATAAAAATAAGAGAATCCTTGGGAAAATACTCAAGCAAGGTGTATGGGGCTTCTCCTGGTTTTCTAAACTCAAGATGTCTGGAATAATTTTCAATGCCGTGGCAATAGCCCGATTCCTTGAGCATTTCCAAGTCGTAATTGGTCCTTTTTTCTAGCCTTTGGGCTTCCAGCAATTTTTTTTGTTTTTTTAATGTGGCAATCTGCTCGTTCAGCTCGGTTTTTATATTTTCGATGGCAATTGTCAATTTTTCTTGAGGCGTAACCCAAAAATGCGCCGGAAAAATTTTAATTGTTGATTCATGACGATCGCCATATATTAACAATTTATCAGAAACATCAATTCTTATTTTTTGGCCGGTGACTAAATAAATTTCAATTATATCGCCACGGACGCGAAAAGTGCCGGGCCCGAAATCGATATCATTTCGCTGGTACTGTAAAGAAATAAGATGAGAGATTAGATCCTTTCTTTTAATTTTTTGGCCCTGTTTCAACTCTAAAGAAACCCTCTGGTAATCTTCGGGAGAGCCGATGTTATATATACAGGAAACAGAGGCTACCACGATTACGTCGGGCCTTGTCAATAAATCCTGGGTGGCGGCGTGGCGGAGTCGGTCAATCTCTTCATTGATTCTGGCGTCTTTCTCTATATAGGTATCTGTTTGGGGGATATATGCCTCGGGCTGATAGTAGTCGTAATATGAAACAAAGTAATGAACGGCATTTTTAGGGAAAAATTCTTTGAATTCTTGATAAGTTTGCGCAGCCAAGGTTTTATTGTGAGAGACAATCAAGGTTGGCCTTTGAGTTTTTTCAATCACTGAGGCCATGCTAAAGGTTTTTCCGGAACCAGTGACACCCAAAAGCACCTGGTGCTTTGCGCCAGTTTTTAAATTTTTCACCAATTTTTCAATAGCCCGGGGTTGATCTCCCGTAGGTTTAAATTTCGAAACAAGTTTGAACATGGTATAATTAATTAATGATTCATTATCTCCGGGGCAAAATTATATATAAAGATGATAAATCTTTAATTTTGGAAAATCAAGGGGCGGGTTTTAAAATTTTTTGTTCACCCAATACTTTAAAAAACATTTCCGAGGGCGGTGAATTAAAAATTTTTACCCATCTTTATTTAAGAGAAGAGGCGGCCGAGCTTTACGGGTTTTTGACCGAAAAGGAGTTAGAGCTTTTCGAAACCCTAAATGATATTTCGGGAATCGGGCCCAAGACGGCAATGATGCTGGCTTCTTTGGGTTCTTTGGAAAAACTAAAAACACTAATGGAAAAAGGAAAGTTGCCCCAAGAAATCAAAGGCATTGGTAAAAAAAGAGCCCAAAAAATACTTCTGGAGTTAACTGGCAAAATCAAGGAGATAAAAAAACCATTTGACGAAGATGAAATAGACGGTACATTGGATGTTTTGCTCTCTTTGGGTTTTTCCCGCCAGAGAGCAAAAAAAGCCCTGTCTCAAATTCCCGTAGATTTAAACCAAGAGGAAAGAGTGAAGAGAGCCTTAAAATCGCTGGGGAAATGAAATCTTTGATTAAAAAATTTATACCTTCTTTCTTATTGGATTGGTATCATTTATCCCTGCCTTTTTTGGGGGCGGTTTTGTATCGATTTCCTTCCAAGAAATTAAAAGTGATCGGAGTAACCGGAACTAACGGGAAATCAACCGTAGTCTGCTTGACAACCAAAATTTTGGAGGAAGCTGGTTTTAAGACGGCTTCTTTGTCTTCCATAAAATTTAAGATCGGCGACAGAGAATGGCAAAATACCCTGAAAATGACCATGCCCGGCCGTTTTCGGTTGCAAAAGTTTCTTCGTCAAGCCGTTGATGCTGGCTGCCAATACGTCGTGATTGAGGTGACCTCGGAAGGGATAAAACAGCATAGACATCGCTTTATTAAATTTGATGCGGCGGTGATTACCAATTTGGCTCCTGAGCACATTGAAGCCCACGGTAGTTTTGAAAAATACAAAAAAGCCAAGGGAAGGCTTTTTCAGGCCTGTAAAAATATACATATTATTAACGCCGATGACCCAAACGCCGAATTTTTTTTACAGTTCCCCGCCAAGCAAAAAATTAATTTTGCAATATATCGCAGTCGAACTGCGATTATTAATAATCGCAGTCGAACTGCGATTAATCTTAACTTGAGGTTGCCGGGGAGATTTAATCTTTATAATGCCGCGGCGGCGATGGCGGTGGGTTTATCTTACGGCATTGATTTGGCAATTTGCAGGAAGGCGGTGGAATCTATAGAAAGCATTCCCGGCAGAATGGAAGTTGTTATTAAGGAACCGTTCAGGGTGATAGTGGATTACGCCCACACGCCTGATGCCCTACGCAAAGTTTATGAAACTTTGCGAAATTCCAAGTCACAAAACACAAATTCCAAAACGATTTGCGTACTGGGGTCCTGCGGAGGCGGCAGAGACAAGTGGAAGAGGCCGGAACTCGGCAGAATCGCCAGTCAATACTGCGATGCGGTTATCTTAACTAATGAAGATCCCTATGACGAGCCTCCGGCAAAAATTTTAGATGAAATTGAAAAAGGCGTTGCAACACAATTTTACCGATCGGAAAAATCGTATTACAAGATTTTGGATAGAAGAGAGGCGATTGGGAAGGCTTTGCGTTTAGCAAAAACTAGAGATACGGTAATCATCACCGGCAAGGGTTCAGAACCCTGGATGTGCGTGGAGCGCGGTAAAAAAATTCCCTGGAACGACAGAGAGATTGTCAGAAATGAATTTAGTAAGTTAGATTTATGAATATGAAAAAGTATGAAATTTTAGAGCACAAAGCAGATTTGAAGATTAGAGCTTTTGGCAAGGATAAAAAAGAGCTTTTTT
>CAZALP010000029.1:0-4492 GCA_964486395.1 uncultured Candidatus Saccharibacteria bacterium | reverse complement strand
ATAAGACGCTCTAAAAAGATGATTGGCATAGATGACTATATTAAATCCGGCGTCAGCTAACTCTTTTTCAGTAATAGTGTTATAGGTAGTTGGAATGCAAGCCAAAATCTTATTTTTCGTTAAATCGGGAGGCAGTTTTTGCCAATTTTTGGCAAACTCCAAAACCTCATCGGGGGTATCTTTCTTGGAATGAATCAATATGCCATCTGCCCCGGCCTTAAGATAAATTTCTGCTCTCTCCAAGGCGTCCTTCTGCCCCGCGCCGGCGATTAAACTCTCAATTCTGGCCACAATAAGAAAATTTTGATTATTTTTTACTTCTTGTCCCCCTTTTATTTTTTCGGCAAAAAACTCAGGATTTTCTAACTCTTGCCGCGTGCCCGGCTCCAAACTATTTCTTTTCGGAAAAACCTTGTCTTCTATGACCACCATTGAAACTCCCGCCCTTTCCAGTCTTTTGACTAAATATTCAAACTGATTAATATCTCCACCGGTATCACCGTCAACAATCATCGGTTTTTTGGTAACTTCTAAAATTTGATTAATAGTTTCCAACCTTGAATCAAAACTCACAATCTCAATATCGGGGAACCCCTTTGAGGCGGAATCAGTCAAACTACTTTCCCAAAAGCCGTCAAACTCCGAATCGCCGACCTTAAGGTCTTCGACGATTAAACCGCCAATGCCATTGTGTACCTCTATGAAACGCAAGATTTCGCTTTCTTTTATTTTCTGGGATATCAGTCCAACCCTTTCTGTGTTTGATAGCTTGTTCGAAATAGCCATAATCTAACGATTATATCTATAAATTCGCCAACCAGTCAATATAACCTTACCCAAAGCCAAAAACAATAAAAACGGGGTGTAAAACCACAAAAACAACTTTACTTGACCCAACAAAGAAACCATTATGACAATTATTGTTATAACAGAGTATTTAGCAAAATAACTTACCCACATTTTTAAGGAAGATATGTCATTACGTTTTAAAATTCCGACATCCCCTTTTTCGATATTCTTTATTTGTGGTACTGAACGTTCAACCAGCTTTGATATAGATGCTACAGCCCCCAAAACTATATACGAAACTTCTCCCGTCTGATTGAAAATTCCGAGGCCAAGGGTAAAGAAAAAAACAGGATATAAAAGATGACCAATACTTGTGTCTAACCAATAACCCAACCTAGAAGATAATTTCCTATATCTGGCAACTTCACCATCGACATTATCAAGTAAGTAAAAAAGAAAAAAAAATATGCTTCCCAAAAGAAATAAACTTTTAAAATAAAAGAAACCACCAATAATTCCCATCAAAAAACTTAGAAAACTAATAAAATTTGGCCCTAGCCCTAACATAAGGAAAATCCTTGTTACGTAGATAGAAAAAAATCGATGAAATCTTATCGAATCATGCTCGCGATAGCCTTTTTCCTGACATAATTTTCTGAGTTCTTTGATTGATTCCATTGTTTATCCTTTGGTTGCTACTAAAAAAATGCCGAAAATTATAACGATAATTCCCAAAATTTGCAGCCAGGAAAGCGTTTCTTTGAAGGAAAACCAAGATGCCAGAGAGACAATGATAATCCCTAAACTCACAAAAATTGGATAGACAATATTGAGCTGATATTTTGACAAAACAATGAGATAGGTTAAAAAAGCAACCACAAATAGGCCCACCCCCAAAAGTAACCACCCCGACTGGAAAACTCGGGGGATTAAAGAAATAATGCCTGTCAAAGAAAAATCCAGGCTGCCAAGATTAGTAACCCCCTTCTTAAAAAGCAGCTGGGCAACCGAAGCTGCAACAATGGGGATTATTAAAATCAAATAGCCCTGAAGAAAGCTCATATAATCTTTTTAGCAGAAATATTGAAATCCTTCAAGAACGTTGTTAATATAAAATTATATGCAAAAACTCTCGATTGTCATTCCAATTTATAATGAAAGGGGGACTTTATTGGAAGTTTTAAAAAGGGTTGAAGAATCGGATACCCTTGGCCTGGAAAAAGAGATTATTTTGGTTGATGATGGCTCTACCGATGGAACAAAAAATGTCCTCAAAAATTTTGAAAATCAATATAAAGTTATCTATCATCTCAAAAATCAAGGCAAGGGGGAAGCTCTCAAAACCGGCTTCCAGAAAGCCTCCGGGGATATTATTTTAATCCAGGACGCTGACTTGGAAAATCACCCCAAAGAATATCCAAATCTTTTAAAACCGATTTTAGAAGGAGAAGCCGATGTCGTATATGGCTCCCGCCATCTGGTAAAAAAGAAGTGCCCCTTAAGATATTACAGGTACTATCTTGGCAATAAAATTACTAACTGGCTGCTGAATATTTTTTGCGGCTCAAATTTAACTGATTTTTGGACCGGCTATAAGGTTTTTAAGGCCCCGGTGATAAAAAATATCAACCTTGAAAGCAATCGCTTTGATATTGAGGCCGAAATAACCGTAAAACTTTTAAAACTGGGTTATAAAATTTTGGAGGTGCCTATTGATTATTTCCCCCGCAGTATCACGGAAGGTAAAAAAATCAGAACAAAAGACGGATTAGTTGCTATCTGGAAAATATTGAAGTATAGATTAGGTCGATAAAAGCAATCTGTTGATTAACCGAAACAAACCAATAATTGACAATCAAAACTGCCAAAAATATAATGACCAGAAAAACTGGTCTGATTTTTTTGAAACCATTGACCGCCAACAGTATGCCTAGAGGAGCAAAAATAAAAACCGACCTGCCGCCCGCTGAAATTGGCCACAAAAAGAAAGAAAGCGAAGCTGGCAAAAGCGCCAAGTATATTTTTAATCTTTCTAGGTTTCTTTCCCTTAATTCCTGCCATAAACCAATGAAAAAGAAAATCCAAAGAAATCCTAAGGTCCTGAAAAGTTGACCAAAATATCTAAGAATAACCAGAAAAATCCCCTCACCCTGCCCAAAACCTCGCAGTTGATAGAGATACCAGTCCAAAGTGGTAACACCGAAGTTTTGATACATAAAAATTTGCAGCAAAACAATGGGGATAAAGAAAAATATGCCAAAACGCAAAATTCTAGAAATCTTTTCTCTTAGATTGAATTCTCTAGAGAGCACAACCATCATAGCAAAAAAGAGAATGCCCAGTCCCCCGTTTTCCTTCATCAGCACGCCCATACCCGAAAGAAAACCATTCAAAACAATCAGCTTCTCATTGCGGTTTTTAAAATAGAAAAGGGTTAGGAATGTGGAAAGAAGATAAAAAAACCAAGCGCCCATATCGGTCAAATAGGCTAGCCCGACCTCGAGAACTTGAGTGGCTGTAATAAAAAATAAAGAAGCAAAAAGGGCTTGTTTTTTGTTACTAAAAACCAGCTCGGTTATTTTAAACACTAAAACGGCTGAAAATAAATAAAAGACTATATTCTGAACAATTAAGCCAGCGCCTTCGCCTAAAAATTCGAATGGCGAGGCAATCAGAGGTCCTAAGGGTCTTAGAATTATCCAAGGGTTCACAATAATATTTTTGCCTAGAAACCAATGAATGGCGTTAATGTATCCTGAGGTATCGCCGTATTGTCGAAATCCAAAAATTAAAAAAATCGCCAAAGCATTTAAAGCGGCAAAAAGTAAAGCAAAAACCAAGTATTTATTATTTTTCAACAATACCGAAATATTCATAAATTCTTTTTGCCCTGTCTTGCCAGGAATATTTCTGAACATCCTGGAAGGCTCGATGGGAAATCTTATCAGATAATTCTTGTTTTTCCATAACTTTTTTGATGCCTTCGGCGAACTTTTCTGGGTTATCAGGTTCTACCAAAACCGCATTTTCTTCGTTTAAAATTTCTCTGATTGACGGCAAATCCGAAGCGACAATGGGCGTCTTGGAAGCCATATATTCAAACATTTTAAGTGGCGAAGTCCAGTTTTTGGAAATTTCTTCCTTGCCCGAATTCGGCAGAACAAGAACGTCAGCCCCCTTCAGCCAATACGGTATTTCCGAATGCGGTCGATGGCCCACAATTCGAACATTGGAACGATTCGAACATCGAACTTTAAACTTTTCAATGTCTTCTTTTGTCCCCCCCACAAAATAAACTTCTACATCTTCCGGCAAATACCGCGAAGCCTCAGCCAAGATTTGTGCGCCCTTCCAGCTATATAAGTGTCCGGTGTAAAGCACTATTTTTTTATTCTGAGGCAAACCCAATCTTTCACGAATTTGTGATTTGGAATTTGTGATTTGGAATTTTCGGAGATCTACTCCGTCGGGGACGACCAAAACTTTATCGGCGCTTATCCCCCATTTAACAAACAAATCTTTAAGCCCTTGAGTAATAACTACCACCCCTTTTACTTTTTTCAAAAACGGGGAATATAAAAAGTAATTTTTAGGGAAAGTATGGGCTTCAAAAATAATATTTCCTAAAAATAAACACAAGGGAAGTAAAAATTTATCCCTTGTGTAAATAATATCTGCTTTTTTAAACAAAATATATGGAAAA
>CAZALP010000028.1:0-4572 GCA_964486395.1 uncultured Candidatus Saccharibacteria bacterium | reverse complement strand
CCGCTACTCTTTAGGAGGCAAGCGCCCCACTTAAACTGACCACCAGACACTGTCTTCTGCCGTTTCAGGCAGAGTTAGAATAAAGGTTTCAAAAGACGGGTGTTTCATTGGCGGCTCCATCCCATCCGAAAATGGGACTTCAAAGCCTACCCGCTACGCTACGCATCTGAAACCAAAATCCAATATCTAGCTACAGTAAAGCTCCCGGGGTCTTTCCGTCTAGCCGCAGGTAACCGGCATCTTTACCGGTATTGCATTTTCACCGGGCTCCTCGTTGAGACAGCCCCCAAGTCGTTAAGCCTTTCATGCGGGCCAGAACTTACCTGGCAAGGGATTACGCTACTTTAACACGGTTATAGTTACCGCGGACGTTCACTGGTGCTTCACTCGCTCAGCCTTTACCCGAAAGCAAAGACCGGCAAGATTGACATTCCAGCACTGGTCAGGCCTCAGTCCCTATACATCCTCTTGCGAGTTTAGCAGGGACCTGTGTTTTTGGTAAACAGTCGCCTGGGGTACTTTCGCTGCGCCCTTCACCTTTGAAGGTGAAGGAAGTTCTTATTGCGAACTTACGAACACTTTATTGCCGAGTTCCTTAACGAGGTTTCACCCGTTCACCT
This sequence comes from uncultured Candidatus Saccharibacteria bacterium, assembly GCA_964486395.1. Lineage (GTDB taxonomy): Bacteria > Patescibacteriota > Minisyncoccia > Minisyncoccales > MHMH01 > CAYYJV01. Next base: position 3,952 of record CAZALP010000028.1, on the reverse strand, counting down.
TGGTACATTTATACCAGCCTACCTGTGTCGGTTTAAGGTACGGATCCTGTTAAATAGAATACTCAAGGATTTTCTTGGCAATTTTTGATTCAAGAAAGGAAACCGAAGTTTCCCAGGAAATCCAATAATCCCCTTGAACTTCAAAACTGCGTCCCCTTGAGGTTATTTAACAGAAGGGCAGGAATATTAACCTGCTGTCCATCACCTACGCCTTTCGGCTTCAGTTTAGGACCGCCTAACCCTTGGCTGATCAACATTGCCAAGGAAACCTTAGGCTTGCGGTGTCAGGGGCTCTCACCCTGATTGCGGTTACTCATGCCAACATTCTCGCTTCGCAACGCTCCATGGTCGGTTACCCTCCCACTTCACAGCATTACGAATGCTCCCCTACCACCAGCCACACCTCGCTACACTCGGGTGGAATTTTCAATTTTTAATTTTCAATTTTCAATTAAAATGTTTAAAAATTAAATCATTCCATGCCGAATGCAATGAGGTATGGCTGGTTCTTATCTTCGGTACTGAGCTTAGTCCCGTAAATCTTTGGCGCGGGATTCCTTAGTTAGTAAGCTATTACGCACTTTTTAAAGGATAGCTGCTTCTAAGCTAACCTCCTAACTATCACAGGATCCCCACTTCCTTAAAAACACTTAGCTCAAGATTTTCACCCCGACCCCCACCTTTAGAAACCCAAGGTTTCTAACGCTCGCCCTCGCTCCGCTCGGGCTCGCTGTTTTCCTCCACGGAGTGAAAATATTTTCACTCCGTCTTGGAAAAATAGGAGCGAGTGAGCGAAGCGAACAAGCGACGTAAGAAACCAAAGGTATCTTAAGCAGTGGGTCGGAGTGAAAATACAGTTTAGGGACCTTAGATTAAGATCTGGGCTGTTTCCCTTTTGGCGATGAACCTTAGCGCTCATCGTCTGACTTCCCTGTAATAATTTTCGCCATTCGGAGTTTGGTTGGAGTACCTACCATAAGGCACGATATTCCATCCAGTGCTCTACCTGCGAAAACTTGTAACAGGGAGCTAGCCCTAAAGCTATTTCGGGGAGAACCAGCTATTACCAAGCTCGTTTAGCTTTTCACTTCTTACCACAGCTCATCCCAAGGAATTGCACGACCCACGGGTTCGGGCCTCCCCCCGTGTTTCCACGGGGTTCACCCTGGCCATGGCAAGCTCGCTTGGCTTCGGGTCTCCGTTTAAATTTCTATTTTAATGTATTAAAAGATTCGCGCTTTTAACACTCGGTTTCCCTGTGCCTTCGGGCTGGAAGCCCTTAGACGAAAATTTAAACGGAACTCGTTGGCTCGTTCTGCAAAAAGCACGCCGTCAGTCCGACGTAACGTCGAACCTCCGGCTCTTTGTAGGCATGACGGTTTCAGGTTCTATTTCACCGCCCTCAACGGGCTGCTTTTCACCTTTCCCTCACGGTACTGGTTCACTATCGGAGATATCTTAGTATTTAGCCTTTCCGCATTAGTCGCGGATGTTTCACTCAAGGCTTTCTTTCCTCGAGCTACTCAAGAAAAATAACAAGGAGCACGAAGTGATTTTCGAATACGGGGCTATTACCCTCTTTGGCGCCCCTTTCCAGGGTGCTTCTTCTAACCAAACTTCGTCTAAATATTCTCCCTCCAAAACATTTCTGTGCACCAGAAATGCTCCGGACGTTATCTTCTTACTACCCCCAGCCGTGCCTCGCTACCACTCACCACGGAATTTTCAATTTTAAATTTTCAATTTTCAATTAAATGATTTGTAAATTGAGTCATTGAAAATTCATTGAAAATTGATCATTGATCATTGAAAATTCGTGCTGAACGAAAGTGAGGCACGGTTAGGTTTGGGCTCTTCTCTTTTCGCTCGCCGCTACTAAGAGAATTAACTGCGTTCTCTTTTCCTCTGGGTACTAAGATGTTTCACTTCCCCAGGTTCGCCCCGAAGCACATAAATTATGTGCTTGGTGACCGAGTTTAATTCGGCCGCGTTATCGCATTCGGAAATCTGCGGGTCAAAGGTTGTTAGCCACCTCACCGCAGCTTATCGCAGGCACACCACGTCCTTCATCGCCTAGATATCCCAAGGCATCCACCGTCTGCCCTTAATAAATGCAATTTATACCTACTTAGCTAGCAATCAATATTCACGTTATTCAATTGACAAGGTCCAGCATGATAAACAAAAAACCGCTGTGGAAGCGGTCCGACTAGGAGACAAACAAAAACCCCTAGAATCAACCGCTTCTATTCAATGTGATTTTAATATTTATCATGGTCAATTTCCATTATACTTAACCAAAAAGCCCTGTCAAGGGTCCCTCTTTCCTAGTATCCAAGGCTTTGTTCACCAACCGATCCGCTTCCTTGTTCTTTTCCCGAGGTATGGAATTAAATTTTATCTTCCCAAAATCAACTTTCAGGTTCCAAACCTGCAAAAACAAAAGCTGGATCTTGGGCTCTACAACTTTGTATTTCCCGTTCAGCTGCTGAATCAACAGCTCGGAATCTGAGCGAACTTCCACTTCAGTGGTTTTGATAGTTTTCTTTCCATACAAAGCTTTGACTTTTTTTAAAGCAAAAATCACGGCCCGGTATTCAGCCTCATTGTTGGTGGCTTGCCCCAAATATTCCGAATAATCTTTCAGTACTTTTCCTTTCTCATCGCAAATTAACACGCCGATGGCCGCCGGACCCGGATTGCCCCGCGAACCGCCGTCAGTATAAATAATGATTTTCCTCATATTTTTATTTTAACTATTCGGTTTAGTCTTGAAAATACCTAATCAGGCATTTTTTGAACTTTTCCAGGTTTTCATTTTTAATCCTGAAGCCCGCGGCCCGGGGATGCCCTCCGTAAGTTTCCAGGAATTTTGAACAATGAATCATGGCTTTTACGCCGTCCACTCCTTCGGGGGTTCTTACCGCTCCTTGAGAATCTTTTTTCCTCTGGCTGTACAAAAAGACCGGCTTTTTGTAAATGCGGACTATTTTGGAAGTAGCCGGCCCCGCCATAAGTACCGGCCAGGAAGTTGATCCTTCAAAAATAATAGGTTCTTTCAATTTAGTCAAAACTCTCTCTTCCACCTCTTCGACAATTTCCCTGATTCTTTGCTGGCGCAGGTAGGATTTTTCCAAAAGATCTTGGGCCAAATCTTCGGCTTCTTTTTCCGAAACCAAAGTCAGCAGCAAATATCCTTCATTTAAATGGTTTTTGGTGCCTCCGGAATGGCAGACAGAAATTACCTTTTGGGCAAACTGACGTACGTCGTCCTTATCTATAGAATCCATCTGCCAGAAAACTTTCAGTCCCGGCCTGACCGTATTTTTCAAAGAAGCCAGGCCTTTTTCCAGAAATTCCGCGTTGTCTTTTTCCTGAGGCATCATGTCAGCCAAGGTAGCCAAAGCTGCCAATTCCAAAAAATTATTTCTCAAAGCGGACGTCAACTTTCTGCCGAGCAAAACCTCGACAAACTTAAAAACGACGCCGGCGGCGGCAAATTCCTTAAAGGGATATTTATCACCCTTTTGATGGGGATTGACTACGATGGAGGCCGCCGGAAGCTTTTTTAAAACCTTGTGATGGTCGATTATCATAACTTCAAAACCCCTCTTCTTGGCCAGCTTCACCTCTTTAAAATTGCCGATTCCGCAATCCAAGACTACGAGAAGGGCGGGGGCATATTTCTTTAAATAAGCGAGGGCAGACTCGTTAATTCCATAGCCCTCGGTTTCCCTATCCGGGAAATATACGGCTGTCACCTTGCCTCCCAGATTCTTAATGCACTCTTTTAAAATAATAACTGCGCTGACCCCATCCAAGTCAGCGTCCCCGTAAAGAATAATTCTTTCTTTTTCTTTTACCGCTTTTTTTATCCTCTCTGCCGCCTTTTTTAAGTTTTTGATTTCCACTCTTGACATATTTTGTATTCGCAAACAATCGCAGCAAATAA
>CAZALP010000027.1:1466-4874 GCA_964486395.1 uncultured Candidatus Saccharibacteria bacterium | reverse complement strand
CCTCAACGGCAAAACAATGCTTGATTAAATTCTGGTTGGAAAGATTGTCTTTCAGTATTTTTAACGCTTCTTCCCTTTGCATATTCTTCATTATATCAAAAAACCCCGAAGAAGAAAACTTCATTTTCCCTACGAGGCAAGTCGCCCTTTCGGCGATCCTGATTGAAATTCGGCCTTTTTCAAGCTTGGGGCGTAGCCCCGGTTCAAGTCCGGAAGGCCGGGCCGTGGCCGGGATAAACCATCATCCCCGGCTTCAGCAATTTTGACAATTTTTCCAAAGATTCTTTTATCTTTTCTTCGGAACCGCCGGCCAAATCGGTCCGGCCGTGGCCGTCTTTAAACAGGGTGTCGCCGGTGAGAATGAAGCTACTGCCCAGCAGGCAAATGCTTTCTTCGGCATGCCCCGGCGTGTGGACAATCCTCAATACCTCCTTCCCTATCTTCACCTCCTCCCCTTCTTGCAAATCGGTTAAGATTTCGGCGCCGGTTTTTTTGCTTACTTCTTTGTTGGCCAAAGTATGGTCAAAATGGTGATGAGTATTGATAACGTATTTTGCCCGGGCTCCGCAATCCTCAATCTCTTTTAAAATCTTATCTGCCTCGTCGCCGGGATCAATCACCGCCAGTTCCCTGCCCGAAATGAGCAAATAGCAATTAGTCTGCAGCTCGCCCACTTTTACCGTTTTTATCTCCATATACTATTATTTTTTAATCCTACCAAAAAACCGCCTATAAGACGACTTTTTTTATTGTCTCTTTTGGCTAAAATCCGAACCTACTTTAAGGAAAATCCCAATGCTGAATTTTAGTTTCCGGCTCGCCTTCGGCGGGCCGGAATATTTTCTTAAAAACGGGGACGCGGCTTATGCCTAAAATTTTAGCCGCCTCGCTGGTAATAAGATATTTTTCGTTTTTTATTTTGCCATTTTTGGGCTTTTTTGTCCAACCATTAAAATGTTCGAGATTAAACCTCGAATATTGAGCGCAAAAGAAAAAGCGGGCTTGGCTTATTCGCCTAAAACCCGCTTTTGGCACTCTTCGCAGATAGTATGGGTATCACCATTGACGCCCAACTTTCTGCCGAGCACTTTCTGTGGCTTGCACCAAACACAAATTCTCCTCCCTATTTTGAATTGAGCCAGGATATTACTCATCCTGAATTCTCCCGGAGGAAGTTTCAAGATCGCCTGCCGGATGATTTCCTTATCGCCGGGAAGAAAGTCATCCAGACAATCAAGCTCCAGGCAGATGGGCTGTTCGGTCAGTCCTTCGAATCTTTTACCGTTATGGCCCAGACACCCTCTTTTGCCCCGGCCAATATCTCCCAGCAAAAAACACCCGGAAGGGCAGCATTCAACGCAATAATGACTATCATCTGGCTGGCAAAGCGCCTTTTTCATTCTCTTCCCCCTTATATTTTCAAAGATAAGGTATTATATAATAAAAAAATAAAAGGTCAAGGTTTTGCAAAAAAATCCCGATATTTTTCAAGATAATCGGGGCTTTTTTCTCTTTTTCTCCAGTTGTCTGACTTCTTTTTCGTCAAAACCGAAGTGATGGGCAATTTCGTGCCAAACTACGTTTTTGACCGCTTCCTTCAGTTCTTGGCGGGAGCGGGCCGTTCTTTCCAAGGGCAGTTGAAAAATGGTTATTTTGTCAGGCAGCACCATACCGAATCCCCTGCCATAAGCGGTTTGGGGAACTCCTTGGTAAAGGCCTAAATAAGGCCCTCTGGCAGAACCTCTCTCTACAGTAATAGCCACATTGTCCATTTTCTTTTGGATTGATTCGGGCAATTCGTCCAGAGCTTCTGCCACCAATTTTTCAAAATCTTCTTTTTTCATTTTTTTGTTTAAATAGCTTTAAATACCTACTTTATTTCAAAACCTTCAAACTCTCCCCGGTAGTTCTCCCAGCTGATATTAAGTTTGTCCACCTTGGCCCAAGCCGGCCCCTCTCTCGCCCAGTCGACCAACTCTCTGACCTTTTCCTCCTCTCCCTCAAAAACGGCTTCCACTTGGCCGTCGGGCCTGTTGCGGACCCAGCCTGTCACTCCCAGGGCTTGGGCTTTCTTCCTGGTGCTGTTCCGGAAAAAAACTCCCTGGACCCTGCCTGAAACTAAAATATGGGCTCTTAATTTTTCTGCCATATGTTTTCTTTCAAAAAAAAGAAACGATGAAAAACCTAATAATAATCGATGCTGATACGGTCAATCCGAAAAATACCAACACTTGCCATTAAAGGAATTATACCAGGTTTCCCGCCCAAAACAAAAGCCCCGTCAACAAACGAGTTTCCGGGGCTTTAAGGCACAATTATGCTCAATGCTTTGGGTAAAAGAAAAATGATGTATTCTTTAGCTTCCCGCAGAGTGTTCTTGTTTTTATCGGCCACCTCTCCGTCCAAATGGTAGGGAATGTTTCGATAATTCCTTGAACGCAAAATTATGAAAGACGCTTGAAGCAACTTTCCGTTCCTATCTTTTGCCACCTCTTTGACCTTAAGATGGGTCCCTTTTATCGCTTTGGGGATAAACTTTAAAACCCTCCTGCTGCTGGTTTCTTCCACCCAGCAGATATCCAAAAGGCCGTCGTCAAATTGGGCTTCAGGAGCCAACCTGAACATTCCTCCGCAAGTGGGTCCGTTGGCTATGGAAACCAGGGTTGCTCTTCCCGCTCCTTTTCTTTCTCTGCCTTTTTTGTCAATAAATCTTATCTCCAAATCCAGATATTCCGGAGAAAAAAACAGTTCCTTCAAAAGGGCTCGCAGGTAAAGAACAGATTTGGGAAAGATAAAGGGCCATCTCTTTAACCTGGCCGCCTCTTTGGCTACCCTGGCGTCCAGTCCTACGCCAAAAACGTTGACGAATATCCTTCTATTCACCTTACCGACATCAATCTTTTTAACCCTTCCCATAAAAGCCACTTTTAGGGCTTCAGCGGTATCTTGGGGAATATCGTTGGCTTTGCAAAAATCATTGCCGCTGCCGCTCCTCACAAAACCTATGGGAATGCCAGATTCCACTGCTGCTTGGGCCACCTGGTTTATTGTCCCGTCGCCCCCTGCAACTACAATCAAATCGCAGTTTTCTTTAACGGCTCTTTGAGCCAAAGCGAGGGCCGTTTTTTTGCCCGACCTTTCTGTAAGAAAGATTTTGTAATCTATACCTAAGCTTACTGCGTTCTCAGAAAACCATTTCTTGATTTCTTCATACTTTTTTCTCCCTCTTCCCATGCCAGCTGCGGGATTAACGATAATCATGGCTTTTCTCATTCTCCATTACCTCCTTGCCGTATTCAATTAAAAAGAGCCATTTATGCAACTATATTATGGCAAACGTAATTATTTTTGTCCAATGGAAAAAAGAAGTCCTTCATATACTGTCTAAAAATTTCTACCCGGCCAAAA
>CAZALP010000027.1:0-1366 GCA_964486395.1 uncultured Candidatus Saccharibacteria bacterium | reverse complement strand
GAGCATTGCCGCGGTGTAAAAGAAAAGTCAACCCCCCAGCAAAACTTCCACCTGGTTGATCAAAGACTCTAAGTGTTTCAATTGTATCTTGTGCTTCTTGGCGAATTTTTCAGGATCGACCCTCAAAACGTCTTTTGCCAGCATCAGCCTTTCTTCAACAAACGCCTTTCTCATGTATCCTTTCAAAGCGGGAAGCATGGTGACAGGATACAGTTTTTCTTTGTCTATGAGATATTCCAATCCCCTATTTTTGGGGTAGTTCCATCCCAGAAGCTCCACCCCCACGCATCTGCAGTAATCGATGCTCTTTCCGCTGAATTTGGTATTGGTAACCAGCATTGATTTCAGCTTATGGCTCTTGTATCCCGGAGATTTAAAATGCGGGCCCTGGCAAACGTCCAAAAAACGGGCGTAATTGACCAGGGCGTCCTGGGAATGAACCCTGTCTCCGAAATGCTGCCTGTATTTACACTCCCCCACATACACGGTTTTCCCTTTCTGGGCCACAAAATCAATCTCGTATCTGCGTACGCATTTGGCCGGCAAAAACTGGTTTATCTTCACTTGGTAGCCCAAGCTTTTTAAAATCTCCCCCGTGTATTTTTCAAAGGGAAAGCCGGTAGGGCCTAATTTCCTCATTCCCTCTTTAATATTGAACTTCAGAGAGGCATCGAAAGCCTTTTCCCGAAGCAGCTGCTTTATCCTGCTGAATATTTCGCACGTTTTTATGCCTGGATACGCCTCTTTTTCAATAATCTCTGCGATTCTGCAAGCTGTCTTTTGAGGAGCTCCCGCCCTTTTGGCAGAGCGGTACACTTTCTGAAAAGAAAAAGGTTCTTTCTCTCCTCTGGTGTTAATAACAAAAAAAGATGCCATGGTTTAAACAACGCCGTTCTCTTGGCAATAAAATATTAAAAAGTATCGTAAGAAATGATTTCCTTTAGGGACTTCCTTGTTTTGGAACGAGGATTATCGGCCGAAAACCCCAAAGTCAACAGCACTGCCACTTGGCAGTTTTTTGGAATATCCAGGATTTTTTTAACCTCTTCCTGAGAAAAGGCGCCGATCCAACAAGTGCCCAAACCCTCTTCTGTCGCTACCAAAGTCATATGATCTACGGCGATAGCCAAATCAATGGCGTAAGTCGGATTGCCGGAACGTAAAAAATGCTCCGGCTCCAACCCGACTGCCGCAATGACTACGGGGGCTTGGGCAATAAAACCCTGGCCGGCAGCTTCAGCCAAAGCTTCTCTTTTCTCTGCATCCCTCACCACAATAAATTTCCAGCCCTGAGCATTATGAGCTGAAGGAGCGAGCCTGGCTGACTCCAAAACCTTTTGAAGTTTTTCTTCGGGTACCGGAGTCG
>CAZALP010000026.1:0-4949 GCA_964486395.1 uncultured Candidatus Saccharibacteria bacterium | reverse complement strand
TATTGCGCCTCTATTCTTTTTAACCTATCAAAGCGTCTTATCAAGCCTTTGGCGGCCTCAACGGGAGTCGAACCCGTGTCGCGACCTTGAAGGGGTCGTGTCCTATCCACTAGACGATGAGGCCATGCGTCACTGCCGCTTTTCCCCAACTTCGTTGGGGACCCCTTCTTTATATCATTTTTATTGAAAAAAATCAATATACAAGATAATATATAAATATGGAATTGCCAAAGACTTACGAGGCCAAAAAAGTTGAAAAAAGAATCTATCAACTCTGGCAGAGAGCTGGTTTTTTTAATCCGGATAAGCTGCCCGGTAAAAGAAAAAAATCGTACGCTATCGTGCTGCCTCCGCCCAATATTACGGGTGAACTTCACATGGGCCATGCCTTAAACGCCGTGATTCAAGATATTCTAATCAGAAAAGAAAGAATGTCGGGGAAAAAGACTCTCTGGCTGCCCGGCACCGACCATGCCGGCATTGCCACTCAGAATGTGGTCGAAAAAGAATTAAAAAAGGAAGGCAAAACCCGTTTTGATTTGGGTAGGAAAAAATTCATAGAAAGAATCTGGCAATGGAAAGAAAAATACGGAAACCTCATCCTTGACCAATTGAAATCAATGGGGGCCAGCTGCGATTGGTCGAGAACCCGTTTCACCCTGGACAAAGAATACCAGAAAGCGGTGGAAGAAGCTTTCCTGCATTATTATCAAAAAGGTTGGATTTACAGAGGAAAAAGAGTGGTTAACTGGTGCCCCCGCTGTGCCACCAGTCTATCAGACCTCGAATTAGAATACCGGGAAGAAAAGAGCCACCTCTGGTTTATTAAATATCCATTAAATAACAGGTTTACGAAATCTCACAATTTTGTGGTGGTAGCTACTACCAGGCCCGAAACCATGCTCGGAGACACGGCCGTGGCTGTTAATCCCAATGATAAAAGATATAAAAGTTTGGTTGGCAAAAAAGTTACCTTGCCCCTGGTCGGGAAAAAAATCCCCATTGTAGCCGACAAAACGGTAGACCCCGAATTCGGAACGGGAGCCGTAAAAATAACTCCGGCTCACGATTTGGCAGACTACGAAATAGGGTTACGCCATAATCTGAAAGTAATTCAGGTAATCGACGAAAAAGGAAGAATGACAAAAGAAGTTCCCCTCCCCTACCGGGGACTGAAAGTTCTGGAAGCCCGAAACAAAGTGGTGGAAGATTTAAAAAAACAAGGGCTTTTAGAAAAGGTGGAAGGTTACGTCCATCAAATTCCCAAATGCGACCGTTGCCAAACCTCGGTGGAATTATTGCCTTCCGAGCAATGGTTCCTGAAAATGAAAGAGCTGGCGCAATTTGCCATTCGGGCAGTAAAATCTGGCAAAATAAAATTCGTTCCAAAAAAATGGGAAAAGGTATATTTGGACTGGCTGAAAAATATCAAAGATTGGTGCATCTCTCGGCAGTTGTGGTGGGGCCATAAAATCCCCCTGGAAGGAGAAACCGACGTTTTGGACACTTGGTTTTCTTCGGCTCTCTGGCCTTTTGCCACACTGGGATGGCCCACCACCGACGCTAGATTAAAAATTAAAAATACGACTAGTAAAACAGACTTAGAAGAGTTTTATCCCACCGACGTTTTAAGCACTGCGCGGGATATTATAAACTTATGGGTGGCCAGAATGGTTTTTTCCGGAATGGAATTTATGAAAAAAGCTCCCTTCCGCACCGTCTTAATCCATCCTACCGTTTTGACAAAAGAAGGCAAAAGAATGTCCAAATCCCTGGGTACGGGAGTAGACCCCATGAATCTTATCGAAAGATACGGAGCCGATGCCACCCGCTTTGGCATCGCTTACCAATTAATGGGAGGGCAGGACCTCAAATTTACGGAAGATAATATCGTAATGGGCAAAAAATTCTGCAACAAGCTTTGGAACGCCACCCGCTTCGTTATACTGCAATGCGGCTCAGCGCAAAGTATACTGCTGCATAGCAATAGATTTAGTGCGAAGGACAAAAATAAAAAAATAATCAAGGCCTTAAACAAAACCGTAAAATCGGTTAACAAAGACCTGGAAAACTACCAGTTCGGGAAAGCGACCCATACTCTTTATAATTTTTTCTGGCATGATTTCTGCGATAAATATATCGAGGAATCAAAGAATAAAAATGACGATAAAACTAAAGTCACCCTTATATATGTATTGCTGACTTCTTTAAAACTTCTGCATCCCTTCATTCCCTTTATTACTGAGGAAATTTACCAAAAACTGCCTATCAAGAATAAGAAAAAAGCCTTAATTATAGAAGAATGGCCCAGCGCCAGCTAAAGCTGGGCTAATCTTGTCGTTTTTAATTTTTACCTTTTAATTTTGTGATTTATCCCTGGTACATTTTCTTCGGCATAGCTCCCAGCATTATCTGGCTTTTGATTTTCCTGAAAAAAGACAGCCATCCCGAATCCAACCGCATGATCCTCAAAATTTTCTTCTACGGAGCTTTGGCTACCATCCCCACAGCTCTCATTGAAGTAGGAATCGGAAGTTTTCCCATAGGAGAAATCCTTTACTTCATGGTGGGAGTGGCCCTGGTGGAGGAAGTTTTCAAATACCTGGTGGTTAAAAAAAGAGTGGTGGAAAGCTCGGAGTTCGACGAACCTGTGGACGCCATGCTTTATATGATAATAGCGGCTCTCGGTTTCGCGGCAGTAGAAAACATTTTAAATATGTTCCTCTTGTTAAAACCCCAATACTTTTTTGATGCTTTTCTGGTGGGGGGTATCAGATTCGTGGGAGCCACTTTCTTGCATGCTCTCTGCTCGGGACTGGTGGGTTACTACCTGGCTTTGTCTTTTCTCTACACCAAAAGAAGATTTAAAATGATCGCCAAAGGGCTGTTGATAGCTGTCCTCTTGCACGGATTTTATGATCTTTCTATAATAAAGATAGAGGGAATGGCCAAGTTTATAATTCCCATTATTATTTTAATTTTCTTGTCCATATTCGTTTCCCTCGGCTTCCAAAAGGTCAAAAAATTAAAAAGCATCTGTAAATAGGCTACGAAATACGAAAAAATACGAAAATATTCATTATTCACCCACTATTCCCACACGTCACCCAGCAAAATCGTTTTTGTACTTTCGTAAGAATTTCGTAATTTCGTAGAAAATATTATGTCTTTTTTTGATAAATTAAAAGGTTCGACAGAAGAAACAAAAAAAGAAGAAACTCCCAAAAAGAAAAGTGGAAGGGGTAAGGCCAAAACCAAAAAACTCCAGGTTGAGAAAACCGAAATTCAACCAGAAGTAGTGGAAGAAAAACAGGAGGAGCCCAAAAGAGAAGAACTCCAAAAAGGCGGGCAACTGACATTAGACATTTACGAAACCAAAGATGATTTTATACTTCAATCCACTGTAGCCGGAGTAAAGCCAGAAGATCTGGATATTTTCATTGAGGGAGATTTGGTTTCCATCAAAGGAAGCAGGCAAAAATCAACAGAAAAACAAGAAGAAGGGAAATACCTCTATCAAGAATGTTATTGGGGGCAATTCTCCAGAGAGGTCATTCTTCCAGAAGAGGTTGACGCTCAGAAAGCTGAAGCCAAGATAAAAGACGGAATTTTAACTCTGAAAATCCCCAAGGCTCGGAAGACCAAAAGAAAGAAAATCGCCGTCATCTCTTCAGAATAAACTTGTACTCGGACTTGTGCTCGGTCGGACCGAGCACAAGTGTCCATTGTCATTTCTTTGGAATAAAGGCAAGCTTAGCCCAATTAAAAAAACAAAAATACACGGGTTCAACCCGTGTATTTTTGTTGGTGCCCAGGGCGAGATTTGAACTCGCAAGGAATTCTCCAGTAGATCCTAAATCTACCGCGTCTGCCAGTTCCGCCACCTGGGCGCACCACAATTTTACCTGATTTTTTAAATTAAATCAACCCCGCCCCCATGCTGTTTGTAATGATTATAAAGCAATAAAATTCTCTAAAGAGAATTAAAACCTAAAACCAAATACACACGGCTTAAGTAAGGGGTGGGGCTGATTTAAAAATTAACCTTAATTTAACCGATAAGGAAGTTTTTTATTATCGCTATCAAGCCCTTCGTCCCAACGGCAATAGCAATACCAACCAATGCCCAGGTCAAGAAATCTCTTGCTTTTTTGATCTTCGTTTCGTCACCAGCAGCTGTCATAAAGTTGAATCCGGCTATGAGAAGAAAAATTACCGCAATCGCCAGAACAAAGGCGAAAATGTAATTAGCAACCTCATCTATCAGGTTGATTAACCCCTCGATAGTTGTAACTCTAGGCTCGGGGATCTCTTCTACTGCCAGAGCTGCCATGGGCATTATTAAAACAGCCAAAAAGCTGGTTAAAACCAATGCTGGTAAAACTTTTTTCATAAAATAAATTAAATAACACTAATTCACTAATACTGCACGAATGACACTAATGTTTTATTCGTGACATTTGTGCCAATTCGTGTATTAGTGTTATATTTTACTCGACCTTTAGATATATTCTAGATTATCTCACCCTCCTAGTATAGATTTTATCACTTCGTAGAGGCCCGAGGCAAGTAAAACTACGGCTAAACCAATCACCGTGTATAAGAAAAGGTTTCTAGCGGTTCTGACCCGATTGGGATCGCCGCCCGAAGTTATAAATAAAAATCCGGCGATAAGAAACATTACGGGGGCTATGGCAAGGGCCAGCCGCCAAATGAATCCGCTGATAGCCCTTATTAATTCTTGAATGCTTGTTGCATTCAAAGGATTTAATTCACTGAGATCAATGATATTCGTCCCGTTAGCCAAAACAACGCTCCCCGCTAAAAGAAAAAACAAAGAAAGAAATAATATTAAAATTGGTTTTCTCATATTTTTATTTTACCAAAATTAAACCTTGATGATAAGAGCCGGCCGGAAATTCTTTCTCTATTTTCAAACCAAGACCTCT
>CAZALP010000025.1:0-5408 GCA_964486395.1 uncultured Candidatus Saccharibacteria bacterium | reverse complement strand
AGGACATGGCCCTTTGGAGGCCACTATTTAGGTTCGAATCCTAACCCCGCAGCCAGATAGGAAAAGTTAAACTTTCCCCTTCCCCCCCAAAATTGTTTTAGGCACGGACATTTTGCACCCATAATTTAAGGGTTTGGTTGGGACTTCGACCATTTAAACTGCAGTGTTTTAAATCATTGTAGTACATATTCCACAATCTTAACTTATATTGTAATTCTACTGAATCCTTAAAGGTAGTTCTGTCATAGAAATACTCTTGGTCACTCCGGTGAGAGATCTTTCTACCTTGCCATTCTGTTGTGGTTTGCCAGGATCAATTAGGTAGTGTTTAATATCCAGCTTTCTACATAGCAAATTAAATGCATGTAATCTAGGATTTAGAGGGTTGGTGCTTTTAAGGTAGCCTGTATATCTATTGGTGAAATAACTATCATTATCAGTCTTTACAGCTTTGATTTGAGCAGTAAACTGATAATACCTTCTTCCTTTAATTCTATTTGGAACATACTTGATATCTATTTCGATTATCTCTCCTGGTTGCAATAGAGTTTTGACATACCGATACTTTATCTTCCTAATTCTGTACTTTCTGGTGAGACCTTCTCTCTTCAGAACTTTACCAAGAGTTCTGTGGTGGATATTAATATCCTGTTCTGCCAAATACCACCTTAGCTTCAGAGCACCCAACTTAGTTTCTTTTCTCAACTCAATTATTTTTTCTCTAATCCGGATAGTTGTTTCTCGAGGTTGGGTCTTGGGCCTGGTAGACTTAGCCGCCAATCCCTCTATTCCAGATTTCCTGTAGCTGTTTAACCAATACTTGAGAGTTCTTTCAAAAAAGGGAGAAACCTTAGCCAGAGCTTTAATAGTCATGCCTTCATCCAAGATGGATTTTAACCAGCGATAGCGTTCTTCTTTAGTATCTTTGGGCATAGTTTTCATATACCCTTAAATTACCAGAAAAGTGCAAAATGTGTGTGTACATTACCAAATACCCTTGACAAATCTGAAACAGTATGTTATCATATAGGTGGAAAGAGAAAAGGAATTCTTTCCAGAGTACCTTAGAATTCCCATCTCGTTCCAAATTTTCACAAGAAAGGAGGTGATAAAATGGACGAGAAGCGGATGGGAGAGATAGCCTTGGCTGTCTTGAGGGACCGCGTCAGGCGAGAACCCATTCATCTTGGACCGAACTACAAGCGAGAACTTGGAAACGCGGCTAAGAGATTGGGGATCTCCGTTGACGAGCTGAAGCTCTTCGCTAGGACTCTCATTGGAGAGGCCGTCGAAGAAACCCTAGGCTAGTCTAGGCCATTGGGGAGAAGGAAAGGTTGGAAGCTCTGCTTCCATAAAATGGTAACAAGCTCCTCACCAGTAATGGTGAAAGAGTGGAGAATCTTGAAAGAACAAGAACATTTCCTCCCTTCTTCCCACCCCGAAATAAATCGTGGTTCTTCTTTGAGCTCCGGCTCGGAGAAACCCGATCCTATATTGGAGAGTTAGGAAAAATCTTTCCAGATGATGTGAACCATATTAAAGTTCACTCTCTGAAATCGAAAGATTTCCTCCTTCCTCTCCTTTTTGTTTTTCAAAGAGTTTTTTCTAAAAATTTATAAAAGAATTTGTTGCCAAAGGTAAAATCTGATATGATTTTATTGGTCCCATAAGCGGGACTAAAAACTTGAAATTGTCAAAGAATGTGGCGAGCCCCGCGGGCGAGCCACAATCACGGGGGCTTTTCCTCGCCGCCGAAGGCGGCGAAAAATGTTCGAACTATTTTCAATATACGCAGCTATTTTCAAAGAATCGCCTTATGGGCGGCTTTTTAGTGGTAATGGTGTCAACTCTGGTTTTTAACACCATATTCCACTATATTCCACTATATTCATAACACCATATTCATTCGTCCGGAAGGCTTTACAAGTATTCGTGGATATGCTAATTTGAGCTTGGTTTGAAGGATCCTTTCAACGGGTTCTTATAGGACTTTGACACGTTAATATTAGAAGCAAGAAAGGAGTAAAAGAAAGATTAAATAGGAATTGAAAATAGAGATCTCTTTGGCTGCCCAGAGAAAGGGTAAATCCAATCCAAAGAGGAAAAAGGAGGTTGAAATGAAAAAAAGTTTCGTAGCGATAACAGTCCTTATGTTTATGTTGATGATTGTCATAGCGGTTCCCGGTTGTTTGATGCCGGAAGTACCGGGAGGAGGAAACGGAGGAGGAGGAACCGAACCGCCGCCCGAAGAGGAGCAAATAGCTCCCATACTTTCTCCCATAGGAAATAAAACGGTTAATGAAGGCGAAATGCTGATTTTCTCTGTTTTGGCTAACGACGCCAATGGGGATGTGCTTCAATACGCAGCCCAGGGACTGCCTGAAGGGGCTACCTTCAGCTCTCAGATTTTCTGCTGGCAACCAGCCTTTAACCAAACAGGCAGCTATCAGGTTTCCTTTGAAGTCAGCGACGGAAGTCTTACTGACACAGAAACAATTACAGTTACCGTGCTTGATGTTGTCTTGGAGGCAGAAGTCAATATAAATCGTTTGCTATTTTGGGCGAGAGTCTCCGTGGAGCTTCCTGAAGGATACTTCCCGAGCCAAATTGACCTGAATTCGGTTGAACTGCATAGCATCAACAGCACAGTTTGGCCTCTTACTGATCCTACCCATTGGTTTATCGTTGAAGACAGTGATGAAGACGGATTGTGGGAAAGAATGATATTCTTTAACTGGAACGAGGTGGAATCCTTGCTGGTTGCAGGAAACAATACCTTATCGGTAACAGGGAAACTGTTAAGCTGGCCCTTGGAGCCGGAATTTAGCGGAAACTACACTGTGGAGGTAATTCCTTAAATAGTTTAGAAACAGGGCGGTGAAACACTCACCGTCTTTTTTTTCTTGACAAAAGCTTTCTTCGGGCATAAGATAAAGCGTTAATAGAACATTAATAAAGGGGGCAGGAATGGATTTGTTGATAATTTTGAGACTGGCTGCAGTCATTGTCCTTGCTATAATACTGCTGGTAACGCTGATTGTCCTTGTATTAAGATCCAAAGAGATAGTTAAGATTGTGAAAAGTCTAACTGAATGGCTGATAATAAAAAAAGAAATGATGAGGTGGTTAATAAAGGTAGGGGAGCTGGATCGAGTCAATTATGTAGAGTGCGTCTTGGGCGGAAATCTGGCTGTTTTTCCCTTGTTTGCTTTGGCTAAAACTTTGGGTATTTCTTTCAAAATTCACCCATTGAGTTTGGATTTAATAAAAAATGACATAGACTGCTTATGGGACGCCAATTTTAAATCCAAAGAGATAAGGGTTTCGGTTAATCCCAAAACTTTTGAAGTAACGCCTGCTGGCCCTTGGGAGCTGAGATTTGTGATGGCTCACGAGATTGGCCATATTATTTCTCCCAGCAGCAGATACAATCCTTTTTGTTACCGGAATAAAGATTTCATACGTCGGTCTTTAGAAAAAAGGGACCGTCTGAGTTGCCTCTACCAAGAATTAACCGCTGATATTGAGGCAAAAAAGATTCTAGAGGAGGTATTCTTTGCCAGCCGCAATTCTTTTATTAAAAAGGCAATTGAGCAAGAGTTTCTAAGGCGGGTTGAAGGATTAAAAAAGCAATACCACACAATCTGCTGGCAAGAGATTGAAGAAGGGCGCTGTCCTAAAAAAAATGAGATAAAAAGCCTGCTGGAGGAAGTTTGAGCGGGCTTTTTTTATCATCGTCCCTATTATCATCTATAATTCAAGCAAGCTTTTGGCGCCGGGGGCTAAATCGGGGAGGTAAAAACAGCCCGGGTTCTCGATGAAGTAGGTTCTCCGCCTGCCAGCGCCCCGCAGCACTCGACAAGAGTATTTGATGTACGCTATAATGTACAAAAGACCTTGAAGAAGTTCACAAAAAACACAAGCCGCATATCTTTGCGGCTTTGTTTGATTTAAGAAAGAATCTTTACGCAGGTAAAAAACTTAAGGGAAAATTTCAGGGATGTTATTCTCTAAGAATAGGTCCCTATCGCATTATTTATAAAATTTACAAATCTCAACTAAACATTCTCATAATTCGCATTGGCCCTCGCCAGGGAGTATATAAATAGTAAATATGTTATAAGCAGAAGCGGTAACCCGCCGCTTTTGTTTTTAGGCAAAAAACTGAACTTGATTTTTATTTCGGTAATGGTACAATGATACAGTTGTTTAAAATATTTATATTAAGGAGGGCAAGTGCGCAACAATAATGATGATGAAGAAATGGAAAGAGAAGAATTAGAGGAATTGGAATCAGCGTCGTTTTATATCATAGAAATCCGGGGACTCGAACCTGTTAAAAAATATTCCAAAATACGAAAATACTCCAAAGGACGAAAATGCAAGTTATGCGGCGCCAAATTATCTATATATAATCCTGATGATAAATGCTGGCCCTGCCAGAGGAAGTCACTCTAACAAAAGAAAAACCCCGCAATACTTTGCGGGGTTTTCCATTGAGATTATTCCGAATTAGTAGCGGTTGAATCTCTGACCTCTTCTTTTTCTGTGGCACTCTCGGCAATAGATTGGTCTGTCGCCGGAAGGCTCGAAGGGAAGTTCAGTGATTTCAGCTCCGCATTCAGAACATTTCCAATTCCCCTGATACATTTTTCGGGGGAATTCCCTGTTGGATTCAGGTTTTTTGTAGTCTTCCATAAAACTGATTAATTAACAAATTAAAAGCGACCTTTTAACTACTTAAGTCGCTTACTTAACAAACTCCAGTGAATTTTTTTTGAAAATTGTAGAGACTTGTTTTAAGGGTTCGACTTACTAGCTTAACTTCATTATACTCCTCTTCCAGAATAAGTCAAGCAGGGGGCAAGTTTTATCTTGCCGCAGACGATATCATCTTTTTGGTGAAAAACTTGATTTTTCGGGCCGGATGGGATACAATGGAAAGATATGACCTCAAAAAGAAACTTTCTAGCGGAGCACAACAAACTATCTCCCGAAAACCTGCAAGCCACCATGTCTTTGCTCACCCGTTTTAGAACAGAAAAACCATCGCTTTTCAAGGGTAAGAAATGGCCCTTGGATAAGCTGCGCCGGCCCTTCATTTTTTGGCTGACCTCTTTAAGCTCCAAGGAAAGGAGGGATATCAACAAGCAGGGAAAATAGCAAAAAACCGCAGACTCCGCCTTCGGGCGGCTTTTTTATAGCTTTTGTTTTTTGGGGGGGGTGCTTGCCCTAAGTTTATCGATGGGCGAAAATCTGGTATAATTTTAAAACAGCCAAAATTTAGCTGTAAGAGTTAATATGGAAGTGTTTAAAGCCATTCAAAACAGATACAGCGTGAGGAGTTATAGGCCGACTCCGGTACCCGAAGAAAAACTTCAAAAGGTTTTGGAGTCAGCCAGGCTCGC
>CAZALP010000024.1:2802-6002 GCA_964486395.1 uncultured Candidatus Saccharibacteria bacterium | reverse complement strand
TGGGAGAAGTGGGGGCCGTATGTGGGGCCGAGGGGGATAAAAGAAGAATACAAAAAACAGTTAGCCGAGGAAATGAGAAGTAATTTACTCGTGGCGCTGGAACAGCAGGCGCTGGCTAAAAAAAGAAAGGAAGAAGAACCGTCGTTATTGGATAAATTTGTCCAGAAGTTGAATGAAATAAAAAATAAGGTTGCCTCATTAGTATCTGATATCAATCCCTTTAAAGCGGGTCCAGTGGTGAAATCCTCGGAAGAGGCAGAAGAACCAGTAGAGATTGAACCAGAAATTTTAGCTCCAGAACCTGAACCAGAATCTGAGGCGCCGGCAGAAGTAATGGCGGTTGAACCGCCATCATTGGAAGAAATTCAGGACGATTTAGATGATGTTTTGGAAAGAGTGGATATAATCAGCGAAGAGGTGGCGCCGGCGCCCGAGCCCCAGCCGACGCCGGTGCCCGAATCCGAGGTTACGGAAATCGAGGAAGAAATAGAAGAGATAACGGAAGAGATGCAAGAAACCGAGGACATAGAAGAACCAGCAGAACCAGAGGAGATAGAGGCGGCAGAAGAAACAAAAAATACGGAAGGCATAGAGGAAGATCCGGAAATAATCGCAGTTCAACCGCGATTAATAGAGGAGGAGAGGTTTTGTAAATATAAAGGGACGGCGCCGAGGAGATTTAGAGTTTTAATCAATGAAGTGGCTTGGATGGGTACTGAAAATTCTTCAAATGATGAGTGGATAGAACTCAAAAATATCTGGGGAATTCCGGTTAATTTGGAGGGCTGGCGGCTTCAGGATAAAGACCGGCAAATTGAAATAATTTTTGAAGAAAACGATGTCATTCCAGCCGGCGGATACTTCCTCCTGGAACGCACCGATGACGATTCAATACCTGACGCTCCGGCTGATAAAATTTACACCGGCGTTATTAACAATACTAATGAAAACCTTTATCTTTTTGACGCAGATTGCGGCTTGGAAGATAAAGTTTCGGCTTTTCCTGATTGGCCGGCCGGGGATAATTCCGGCAAAAAACCTATGGAGAGATTTGATATTTGGAATTGGTATACCTCGTCTGTGGAATCGGGCACTCCTGGCGAGGAAAATACGCCTCCGCCAGCTGTTTTAGTGTATCCTTCAGTACCGGCGCCGGAAGAGCAAGAAAAAGTTGGTTGCAGTCCGAACTCAATAAATATTAATATTGCTTCCCAGGAAGAACTGGAAAAAATTATTCATATCGGCCTCTCTCGAGCTCAGCAGATTATAGAGTTAAGACAGGAGAAACTATTTTCTTCAATCGATGACTTAGTACGAATTTCCGGCATTGGAGAAAGCAGATTGGCGGACATCAAAGCGCAGGGATGCGCTTATGTTGAGGAAATAAATGAAGAGGAAGAAGAGGAGGAGGAAGGAGAAGATACAAAGCCGGTGGCTCTGTATCTTTCGGTAGTCATTAATGAGATTGCTTGGATGGGTACCAACGTTAGCCATTCGGTTGACGAGTGGATAGAGCTTTATAATAATACCACTTCCACGGTTGATTTAACCGGCTGGAAGCTGGTTTCGGCCGACGGAGGGCCAGATATCACTTTTGCCACTTCCAGCATTGCGGCTGGCGAATATTTTTTGATTGAGAGGACCGATGATAATGCGGTAAGCGACACCCCGGCCGACTTAATTAGTTCTTTTGGCAACGGGCTTAGCAATGTGGGCGAAGACATAGAATTAATAACCCCCCAAGGAAAAGTGATAGACTCGGTTATGGCTTCCAGCACCGGCTGGTTTGCCGGCGTCGCTGCCACCTCCGGCCCCAGCTATATTTCCATGGAAAGAATTGATTCATTATTGCCGGGGTCCGACCCCGGCAACTGGGCCTCGAACAACAGAATTACCAAAAACGGCCTGGACGCCGGCGGCAATCCGATTAACGGCACTCCCAAAGCTGAAAACAGCGTTTCTAAAGACTTTACTTATCTTCCAAACGGTCTGACAACCACAGAAGATTTAACATTAACTTACCTTGGCAGTCCATATCTGGTAGAAAAATCAATTGCGGTTTCGGGCGCCAAACTTACCGTGGAGCCCGGGGTAGTGATTAAATTTAAGCCTACCTTCAGCTTAAATTTTATGAAAATAACCCAGGGCAGCTTGGCAGCGGTAGGGGCAGCGGACAAAGAAATTATTTTCACTTCATCCAGCACCGAGCCCCAAGCCGGCGACTGGGGTGGATTTTATTTGGAAAAGAGCACTGCCTTGTTAAAACATGCTCAAATTCAATACGCTGGAAAGATTTATAATTTTGACGGTCCTCCTTATACCTACGGTGCCATTAAAATTGACGGAGGCCGGTTGACAATGAAAAATTCTTTCATTGAAAAAAGCCAAACTTTCGGCATCCGGCTTCAAAATTCTACTTCCTCTCAAATTATCAATTCTGAATTCAAAGAGAACCCCGGCTGGGTTAATATCAATAGGGAAGCGGCAATTTATATTACAAACAGCAATCCTATTATTAAGAATTCCATTTTTGAAGATAACAAAATTGCCATTTTGGTGGAATCCGGCAAGCCCACCATTCAGAACAATGCTTTTATAGGAAACAATACGGCCATTTGGATTAGCGAGCTTCTGGATACTATTTCTGGAAATACAGCTACCAATACTGCTCGCGGCATTCATTTTGCCTACCCCAATTCCAGTCAAGCTGAGATTTCCGGCGAAAATATCATTTGGCCTAAAACTAATCTACCCTACACCGTAAAGAATGTTATCCTTAATCCCAATACCTCTTTAAATATTGAAAAAGGAGTAATGGTTAACTTTGTGGGAGGCTATTTTCAGAAGAAATTCATAGTAAAAGGAAAACTTCTGGCAAATGGCACTCCCGGCCAGCCAATCATATTTAGTTCCATGGATTACATTTTATTCACAGCTTCCAGCACCGGCTCTGTTTTGGATAATGTAGTGATTAAAAATGGCGGCTATTATGGCGGATCCCCTCCTCAAGAGAAAGGAACTGTCATCGTAGAGAATGTTACTGATTTTACCGTCAAAAACTCTCTTTTTGACAGCAATATTGTAGCTGGATTGGAGTTGGTAAATTCCACCACTACTATTGAAAAAACTACCTTCAAAAACCACGATACTTACTACAAACCTTACAGGCCCAGCAGGGCAATTTACGTTCGTTCAGATCC
>CAZALP010000024.1:0-2702 GCA_964486395.1 uncultured Candidatus Saccharibacteria bacterium | reverse complement strand
TTTGAAAACAATCTTGTTGATATTGATCCCGAAAGATGCAATCCCTAAAATTTACTTGACAGGGAATGTCACATTTCTATAAAATGAATGAATGCGTGCAAAACTGGACAAAGAGCATTTGATTAAACTGACATTGGCAGTTTATAAAGTGACAGAGCTCTTCCCAGAGGAAGAGCTGAAACATCAAATCAGGGAATCGGCTAATAAGATTTTAGCTGATTTTATTTTATTATATTCGGACGCACGGCGTCCGAATAATTTGGCTGATTTATTGAGATTATTTAAAGAAGCGGAAGCCAAAAATTGGGTTGATTCTCGCAATTTCCTGGTTCTTTATCGGGAATACGATAGGGTTAGAGAATTAATTCCAAGGGGGATAAATTGTGGAAAAACTGTGTTTGTCCGTCATTCGCCTGAGACGAAGCCAACGGCAGGCGAGGGAAACTTTTTTTCTCAAAAACGAGGATCAAGTCAAAATAATCACCGAAAGGAAAAAATTATGGAAGCGATAAAAAGAAACGGAAAAGTTAAGGTTAGAGATTTAAGCCAACTTTTTCCGCAATTTCACCGGAGAACCCTGATCCGGGATTTGGAAAAACTCTGCCAAAGCGGCGCCGTAGTAAGAGTGGGCAGCAACGGTCGAGGTGTTTATTACATAAAAAATACCCTTGTTTAATGGTGGACATTGAACAGATAATGTGACATTTTGGGTAAGTAAATGTCACAATACATATATATAATGTCACAATTACGGAGACAATTCGGCAAAATATACGATAAAAATGTAGAGAAAATCTACCGCTTTATTTTCTTAAAAGTAAGTTCTCATGAAGTAGCCGAAGATTTGACTTCCGAGGTTTTTGCCAGAGGCTGGCAAGCCTTTCAAGACAAAAAACGTGACATTAAAAATGTGACAGCTTTCCTTTATCAAATTGCTAGGAATCTTATCGTAGACCATTATCGGCAAAAGGGGCAAGCCCAATTTGTGTCAGTGGAAAATGTGACATTGCCAGAGTTGGGCCAGGATTTGGAGGAAAAGGCACAACTGGGTTTGGATATGGAGCAGATCAAGGCTGCCTTGGCCAACATTAACGAGGACTATCGGGAGGTGATCGTCTGGTATTATCTGGATGAGTTAAAGGTGCCGGAAATCGCCAAGATGTTGGGCAGGTCAGAGGAAGCGGTTAGGGTGCTTATCCATAGAGCCCTGAAGGCCCTTAGAGCCGAATTAGAGTAATAAAATGCCGGGGTCGGACCCCGGCATTTTACCTCGGTTATATTTAGTTGTAACAAAAAAGGTTTTTTTTCGTCATAATTATAGAATGACCGACAAAGACCTTATTCGCAAAATTAAAGAACTCAAAGAAGTGAAGCCCAGAAAAGACTGGGTTGTTTTGACTAAATCGCAAATTCTGGGCGAGGATGTGTATTCTTCGAGAGCGTCCATTTGGTCGGTTTTTCAGTGGAGGCTGGCGCTTGTGCCGGTGATTTCTGTTTTGGTCATTCTCGGGCTGTTCGGGTTTGCCCAGCAGACGGTTCCCGGAGATTTGCTGTTCAGCGTTAAGAAAGCAACGGAAACCGTTCAAGTCGGTCTTTCTTCCGCAGTGGAAAAGCCCCAACTTCGCTTGGAACTGGCAAACAAGCGTTTGGAAGAACTGATGAGAATTGCCCAAGCCAATAACGTGAACAATTTGGGGCCTGCCATTGAGGAATTTCAGGGGAATGTTTCAAAAGCCGCCAAAGACCTGGCTACCATGAACGTCAATGTTACCACTTCAGATCCCGTAGTTTTAAAAGGATTAATGGAGGAAACAAAAGAGCTGACTCAGAACAAAAAGAAAGTGGAGAGCGTTTTGGGAACTCAAGTGGGAGACACTCAAGACCTGGAAAATTCCTTGAGGCAGCTGGAAAAGAAAACCGCCGCCCATTTAATTGCGGATTTGGAAGAGAGGAGCTTGTTTGAAGAAGACCAGGCTTTGTTTGAAGAAGCAAAAGAGTATTTTGAGGCCGGAGAATATTCTCTGGCTTTGGAAAAGATTTGGACATTGTCTAATAAATAATAATTCTTAACTTTGACGGCCGTTATCCCGGCTCCTTTTGCATGCTGGGCTAAGCCCTTGAAATAATTATTACCATTCAAAAGGTGCCAAGGGGAGGGTCGATAACGGCGCTAAAAAATAAAAATTAACTGATTAAATTATGTCTAATTTAACAAAAAAGATTGTAGCGATTGTAACTACCGTAACTTGTGCTGTTTGGATGATGGGTCCCGGCGTTGCCAACGCCATGACAGCCGCCGAACTTCAGGCCCAAATTGACGCCTTACTGGCTCAAATTCAAGAGCTGCAAGCTCAATTGGCTGAAGTTGAAGGCCAAGAAGCTGGCGTTGCCATTGAAGGAGTTCCGGCCGATTTTACCTTTGAGAACCACATGAGTCAGGGCGACAGCGGCGCGGAGGTAAAATACCTCCAGATCGTTTTGAACTCTGATTCTGAGACTCAACTGGCAGAATCGGGAGTAGGTTCTCCCGGCAACGAGACCGAATATTTCGGTCCTCTGACCAAGGCCGCAGTGGTTAAATTCCAGGAAAAATACCAGGAAGACGTCCTGGGTCCCTGGGGATTGACCTCGGGCACTGGTTATGTAGGTGACACCACCATTGATAAGCTAAACGAGTTGTTAGCAGCTAGCGTATCCGGAGG
>CAZALP010000023.1:0-6755 GCA_964486395.1 uncultured Candidatus Saccharibacteria bacterium | reverse complement strand
GGATCCAGTTATTGGCAGAGAAAACGAAATAAGAAGACTGATGCAGGTTCTTTCCCGAAGAACCAAAAACAATCCGGTGTTGATCGGAGAGGCGGGAGTGGGAAAAACCGCCATCGTGGAAGGTTTAGCTCAGAAAATCGTCAAAGGCGATATTCCCGAATCCTTGCAAGATAAAGAAATCATTGCTTTGGATTTGGGAGCTATGGTGGCGGGCACCCGATATCGAGGAGAGTTTGAAGATAGGATCAAAGCCTTTTTGAAAGAAATCAATCGGGCCGGCGGCAGATACCTTTTGTTTATCGATGAATTGCATACCCTGGTGGGAGCGGGGGCTGCCGAAGGCGCCATTGACGCCTCCAACCTTTTGAAGCCCGCCCTTGCTCGAGGGGAACTGAGAGCCATTGGAGCCACCACTTTGAAAGAGTATCAAAAATATATTGAAAAAGATCCCGCCCTGGAAAGAAGATTCCAGCCAATTTATGTGGCCGAGCCTTCTGTGGAAGACACTATTGCCATTTTAAGGGGGATTAAAGAGAAATATGAGGTTCACCACGGAGTGAAAATCAAAGATTCCGCTATAGTGGCTTCAGCAGAATTGGCGGCCCGTTATATTACCGACAGGTTCTTGCCGGACAAGGCCGTAGACTTGATGGACGAAGCCACTTCCGCCCTTAGGCTGGAAATTGAGTCAGAGCCTTCCGAGCTCGACCATATAAAGCAGGAAATGCAGAAGCTGGAAATAGAGAAGCAGGCCTTAAAAGCAGAAAAGGGCGCCTCCACCAAAAAGAAATTGGCTGCCTGCAATAGGTCTTTGGCCGACTTGAAGGAAAAAGCTAAAAATCTGGAATTAAAATGGAAAACCGAAAAAGATTTGATTCAGAGCATTAGAAGCCTGAGGAAGGAAATGGAGCATCTTTCTTTCCAGACCGAGCTTCTGCAGAGGGAAGGCAATCTTCAAAGGGTGGCTGAGATAAAATACGGGAAGATTCCCGAATTGATGAGGGAAATTCAGAAAAAGGAAAAAGAACTGACCCGTTTTCAGAAAAAACACCGTCTTTTGAAAGAAGAGGTTACAGAAGAAGACGTGGCCAGGGTGGTTTCCCGATGGACGGGAATCCCCGTGACCCGACTTATGGAAGAAGAAGCCAGGAAGCTGGAAAAAATGGAAGAAGCTCTTTCCAGGAGAGTGATTGGCCAAAAAGAAGCCATAGTTGCTGTTTCCAATGCCATTCGAAGATCTCGGGCAGGTATTTCAGAAGAAAACAGACCCATGGGCTCTTTTATGTTTTTGGGGCCTACGGGAGTGGGGAAAACTGAAACCGCCAGAGCCCTTGCAGAATTTTTGTTTAACGACGAACAGGCCTTAATTAGGTTGGATATGTCAGAATATATGGAAAGGCATGCCGTTTCCAAAATTATAGGTTCGCCCCCAGGATACGTGGGTTATGAAGAAGGAGGCCAGCTGACAGAAAAAATCAGAAGAAGGCCGTATGCTGTTATTTTGCTGGACGAGGTGGAAAAAGCCCATCCCGAGGTTTTCAATATCCTTTTGCAGATTTTGGAAGACGGAAGACTGACCGACGCCAAGGGAAGGACGGCTTCCTTCAAAAACGCCATCTTGATTATGACTTCAAACATTGGCTCTGAGCACATAGCTGAAATGTCTTCTTTGGGATTTGTAGGAGACAGGGAAGGAGAAGCCAGGCAGAGTTTGAAAGAAAAAGTGATGCAAGCTTTGAGGGAAAACTTCCGGCCGGAGTTTCTCAACCGTATCGACGAAGTAGTTATCTTCAACTATCTCACCAAAGAAGAAATCAAAAAAATTGTGGATTTAGAGCTGGAAAAAGTAGGAAAAAGATTAAAGCAGAAAAGTA
Source organism: uncultured Candidatus Saccharibacteria bacterium (assembly GCA_964486395.1). Classification (GTDB taxonomy): domain Bacteria; phylum Patescibacteriota; class Minisyncoccia; order Minisyncoccales; family MHMH01; genus CAYYJV01. Next base: position 4,881 of record CAZALP010000023.1, on the reverse strand, counting down.
TTGGACTGAAAATCACCCAAGCCGCCAAAGACATTTTGGCAGAAAGGGGATTTGACCCCAATCTGGGAGCCAGACCCTTAAAGAGAGTGATCCAAAAGCTGGTTTTGGACCCTTTGGCCGTGAAAATAGTGACAAGCCAGGTCAAGGAAAAGGACAAAGTGGTGGTGGACGCCGAAAAAGGCCAAATTATTTTCAGGACTTCCGCTGATTTGAAGGCAAAATCAGAAAAAGTTTCAGTAAGTTAAGATATTTACTCGGGAGTGCTTCTTCGCTCTATTATATGATTATATGATTCGCAGTTTTCTAAAAATCCTCCTTATTTTCGTCTTAGGAGTTCTGGGCGGTCTATGGGCCCAGATTTATTTATTGCCTTACTTGGCCGGCTTGGATTACTTTCAGGATTTTCAGTTCGTTAAGATGCTGAAAAACAGGAAGATGGTGGTTTACCCGAAAACGGAAAACACCATTATCGTTCAAGAAAACGTTGCCCTGCAGTCGGCCGTGGAAAGGTCAGAAAAAGTAGTCATCGGAGTTAAAACTAAAACTCAAAAAGGAGAAGTTTTGACGGGATCGGGCTTAATTGTTACTTCCGACGGCCTGCTGATCACTTTGGCAGATCTGGTTCCTCGGGGATCGGACTTTTATTTCTACGTAGGAGGCGAGTGGCCCGCCTACCAGATTTTAAAAAGGGATTTGGAAAACAATTTGGCTTTAGTGAAGATAGAAAAAGGATCTTTGCCTACCGCGGGTTTTGCCGATTTGGAAAAAACCAAATTGGGAGAAAGGGTGTTTTTGGTGGGCACTGTTTTTAAGGAAGAAGGAGTGGAATATATTGTTAATGAAGGGATTATTAAAAGCTTTCAAGAAAGTTTTGTTCAAACCAACATTTTCGAAGATGCCCATATTTCCGGCAGCCCCTTGTTTGATATTTCCGGCAACGTAGTCGGTTTAAACATGATAGACGAAGAAGGAAATGTTTCTGCCGTCCCCGTCAATACCATCAGAGAATTCATGGGTTTGGAGTAAGTAATATTTTTTTCGATGTATCAGAAATTTTCAATTTCTGATACAAATCGACGCGGCTTATTCATTAAGCCGTTTTTTTGATACAATGAGCTAATGGAGCAAAATTTAGCTTGGCACAGTCTTTCTTGGTTGGAAGCCGTGGAGAAAATGGATTCGGACGCAGAAAGAGGATTGCCGGAAGAACAAATCGAAAATCGGCAGAAAAAGTTCGGCTTGAACAAATTCCCAGAAGCAAAGTCCCCTTCCAGACTCCAGTTGTTTTTGCAGCAGTTCAAGAGTCCCTTGATCTACATCCTCATTATCGTCGGAGTGGCCGTTTTGATTTTGGAAAACTATCCCCATAATTTGATCCAAAGCGGCTTCGTGCTGGCTGCCGTTTTGATTAACGCCCTCTTCGGCTTTTGGGAAGAAAAAAAGGCCTCCAAAACTTTTGAAGAGCTGAAGAAAATACTCAAAGCAAAGACGGTGGTTGTCAGGGATGGAAAGAAAAAAGAGATTTTTCAGCAGGAAGTGGTGCCAGGTGACATCATTGTCTTTTCTGCCGGGGACAAAATACCGGCTGACGGCAGAATAATTGAAGCTTTGGATTTGAGAATTTCCGAAGCCGTTTTAACGGGAGAGTGGCTGCCAGCTGAAAAAAAGACGGAGGTTTTACCTTCCGACACCCCCTTGGCCGACAGGGACAATATGGTTTATTCGGGTTCCTTGGTGGAAGGAGGCAAAGGGAGAGCCGTGGTGACTGCCACCGGGCTCAAGACCGAAATGGGAAAAATCGCCACTTTGGTCAAGGAAGCCGAAGAGGAAAAGACACCTCTTCAGAAAAAACTGGCCAAGTTTAGCAAGGTTATCGGAGTGGTGATAGCCCTTTTTACCATTTTTATCTTCATCGGAGGCGTAATCAGGGAAAGAGACCCCGTAGAAATGTTTGAAACAGCCGCTGCCGTAGCCATAGGGGGAATTCCCGAGGCCTTGCCTGTGGTAATGACTTTAATTTTGGCTGTGGGCATGCAGAGATTGGCTAGGAAAAAGGGTTTGATCAGAAAATTGTCTTCGGTGGAAACTTTGGGCAGCACCAGCATAATTTGCACGGATAAGACCAAAACCTTGACAGAAGGCAAGATGACAGCCGATGAAATTCTTACTCTGGAGGAAGCTTTTAAAGTCGGGGAAACTGCGGAAAATCCGGTTTACCTTTTAGCTTTGGAAATAGCCACTTTGTGCAACGAAGCCTTTATTGAAAACCCGGAAGATCATCCTGACAAATGGAGATTGGGGGGAACCCCTACCGATAAAGCTTTGCTTATGGCAGGAGGCAAATCCGGTGTTTTAAGGCCGGAACTGGAAAGGGAAACCCCCATTTTGCAAACCCTGCCTTTCGATCCCGCCAAAAAGTACGAGTCCGTTTTGGTTCAAAAAGACGGAAAGTACTTTATTTACGTTTCCGGGGCCCCGGAAAAGATTTTGGAACTTTCCAGCAAAGTTGAAACAAAAAAAGGCCCCCAAAAGCTCGACCAAGAAGATTTAACCAAGCTTTACCAAAAACTCCACGGCCTGACAGAAAAAGGCCAAAGGGTGATAGCTTTGGCTTACAAAAAGAACAAGAGCCTGGATAGAGAGGAAATAAAGGAGCTGACTTTCGTGGGCTTAGTGGGACTAAAAGATCCTTTGCGTCTCGATGTCAAGGAAGCTTTTGTGACTTGCCGGAAGGCGGGAATGAGCGTAGTCATTATTACCGGCGACCATAAAGTCACCGCTAAAACCGTGGCAGAGGAGCTGGAATTCGACATTAAAGATGAAAATATTATTGACGGGAAAGAATTGGATTTACTTTCCGACGAAGAGTTAGAAAAGCAGATTCAAAAGTTCAAAATTTATGCCAGAGCGGAGCCTCGCCACAAAATCAGGATTATTCGGGCTTGGCAGGAAAAAGGCAAGGTGGTGGCAATGACAGGAGACGGGGTCAATGACGCTCCGGCTCTTCAAAAAGCAGACATAGGTTTAGCCTTGGGTTCTGGCACCGAAGTTGCCAAGCAAGCTTCCGATTTGGTTTTGCTCAACGACAACTTCAATATTATTGTGGAAGCCGTGGAGGAGGGAAGAGTTATTCTGGATAATCTAAGAAAAGCTATAACCTTCATTCTGTCTAATGCTTTCAGCGAGGTAATTTTGGTGGGAATGAGCGTAATTCTGGGTTGGCCTTTGCCTATCCTCTGGATACAGATTTTGTGGAACAATCTGGTGGAAGATACCCTCCCCGACCTGGCTTTGGGATTTGAGCCCAAAGAAAAAGGAGTGATGGAGAGGGGACCTTCTTCTCCTAAAACCCCTCTTTTAACCAAAGAAATGAAAACTTTGATATTCGGGATAGGAATTATCCGGCAGTTCTTGATTTTGGGACTTTTCTGGTTTTTATGGTCTTATTTGGGCCGGGATTTGGCTTATGCCAGAACTATGACTTTTGGCGCCATTGTCATAGATACGGCTTTCGTGCTTTTTTCCTTCAAGAATATGAGAAGGAATGTTTGGCAGATAAATCTTTTTGATAATAAGCTTTTGCTTCTGGGGTCGGCCTCTATTTTTGCGGTTTTTTCCGCCGCCGTGTATTTCGGTCCCTTCCAGACTCTTTTGAAGACAGTTCCTTTGGGTCTTGCCAGCTGGGGCGTTTTAATAGGCGTAGGTTTGGTAAGCGTAGCGTTGATCGAAATTACCAAATGGTTTTTCATCTCCCGCCACCTCTCCACAGAATAAAAATGCCGGGGTCGGACCCCGGCATTTCCCCTCGGCATTTTATTTAGTATACTGGTTTAAGATATGGCGTCTAAACGTCCAAAACTTGTTACCGGAGAAATTTACCATATTTACAACAGAGGTGTGGAAAAAAGGAATATTTTCCAGCAGATTGCCGATTATTTTCGGTTCATTTTCTGTCTTTACGAGCTAAACGATAAAAAACTGATAAGAATGCGGACTCGAATCGGTGAGAGAAAAGAAAAAAGAAAATGCCGGGGTCCGACCCCGGCATCTAAGGAGCCGTGGGTGGAAATTATTGCTTTTTGTTTGATGCCGAATCATTACCATTTGGTTGCGCGCCAATTGGTTGACGGCGGGATTTCTCACTTTATGAAGAAACTGGGCGATAGCTACGTTGGTTATTTTAATGAGAAATATAACAGAAAAGGTATGGGATCTATATTTCAGGGTGGTTACAAAGTGGTGCATGTCAAAACAGAGAAACAGTTAATAGCCCTCATTTGCTATATTTTTACCAACCCCATTGAGTTGATAGAGAAGAGTTGGAAAGAGACAGGTGTGGGGGATGTTAAAAAAGCTATTGAGTTTTTGATGTCCTATCGTTGGTCAAGCTATTTAGATTATATTGGGATAACTAATTTTCCATCGGTGACCAAAAGAGATTTTGTAATAGAATTTTTTGGCGGCCCGGAAAAAATTAAAAAAGCTGTAGAAGATTGGATTTTGTATAAGACCGAACTTAAAAGCGGCTTGGAAAAGGTTAAAGAGATAATTTTAGAATGAAAAATGCCGGGGTCCGACCCCGGCATTTTTAAAGGGGTTGACATTGGGGGTGTGATGATTAGAATTTAAAATATATGGTGAAAAAAATTGTTTTTCTTTTGGTTGTTTTAGGCCTCATAGGTGGAGGTTTTTTTTATTGGTGGCAAAATCAGGCAGATGTTAGGGAATTGAATAAAACCTTGCCCGAGGGTATTAGGGTGGAAAAGAGTTTGTTTGGGGAGGAATATAAAGTGGTGAATCATATTGATGGGTATGAATTTAAGATACCGCCGGAGTGGAAGGGGGTGAAGGAGGTGGAGTATGTACCCGAAAGCGAGTTCG
>CAZALP010000022.1:0-7507 GCA_964486395.1 uncultured Candidatus Saccharibacteria bacterium | reverse complement strand
CTATTAGCATTCGGCCGATAGCGAAAGCGGTACCGTTCAAAGTATGAACGAATTCCAGCTTTTTGGTTTTGGAATCACGATAGCGGATATTTAATCTTCGAGCCTGATAATCGGTGCAGCTGGAAGTGGAGTGAGTCTCCCGGTAGCAATTCTGCCCCGGCATCCAAGCTTCAATGTCGTACTTGGCGGCAGCAGGATCTCCCAGGTCGCCAGTACAAATATTCACCACTCGGTAAGGAAGATTAAGCTGCTGCATCAGTTTTTCTTCCATTTTTAAGAAAAACCTATGCTCTTCTTTTGATTTATTCGGATGGCAAAAACTGAACATTTCCGCTTTGTCAAATTGATGCACTCTTAAAATTCCCCGGGTATCTTTGCCATAAGCTCCCGCCTCTCTCCTGAAACAGGTGGAAAAACCAACATATCTCAAAGGCAGCATTCTTTCATCAAGAATTTCTCCCGAATGCATAGCTCCGATGCTTTGCTCCGAAGTACCAACTAAATAGAGTTTATCTTTTTCAATGTAATAAATTTCCTCGCTCCCTCTTTCCGTATATCCCATAGCCTCCATCATTTCGGGCTTCAGCATGACGGGGGGAATCACCGGAATAAACTTTTCCTTACCTAAAACATCAAAAGCTAAATTAACCAAAGCTATTTCCAGCAAAGCCGCGCTCCCCTTCAGGTATCCAAACCTCGTACCCGAAGCATTGGCTGCTCTCTTTACATCTATTAAATCCAGAGGTTCGGCAATCTCCAGATAATCCTTGGGCTTAAAGCTAAATTTCGGTTTTTTGCCCCACTCTCTTAAAACCACATTATCTTTTTCGTCTTTGCCTACCGGCACTTCTGGCAGGGGTAAATTAGGAATCTGGCGCATTAAAATTTCCAACTTTTTATCGACATCTGCCAATTCCGGCTCAATTATTTTAATCCGCGCCTTTATTTCCCTACCCTCCTCAATATCGTCTTTACCCAATTTGTTCTGCTCAGCCTTTAAGGCCTCTATTTTTTGAAGATATTCCCGCTTTTTTTCATCCAATTCCAAAAGCCGATCAATATCTACTTTGATTCCTTTCTTCTTAATTCCCTCTTTAACTTTTTCCGAATTCTGCCGGATAAATTTAATATCGATCATACTAATTTATGTTTATGAGTTTCAGAAGTTTTTAATTATCAAAATATTTTAACAATACGGGCAGGGCGTTTTCTATCGCCTGCATTCTGTGGGCAACCAGCGACAATTCTCCCAGGTATTTTTGCTGGTGTTCGGGAACAAATATGGAACGAAAAGGATAGCCGGCAATTCTTTCGCTTATCGGCTTTTCGGCGATACTCCCCCTTAAAACTCCTTCAAAGGTGTGGGCTTTCTCGTCTCCGGGAAAAATAAGAGCAACAACCGCCCTTAGCTGGGCTCCTCTCTGTTCCCGGGAAACTCCTGTCAGCTTGTCCAAGGCGATTTGGATCATTTCTTCATCGGAAGCTTCGTATCCGGGCCAGCGTCTCGACTTTATTCCCGGTTCCCCGTTCAAATAATCTATTTCCAATCCACTATCATCGGCCAGCGTTGGCATTTTGGCTAAATTGTAATAAAATTTTGCTTTCTGAATGGCATTTTCTTCGAATGTATTGCCGGTTTCCTCCAGTTTCTGAGTCACCCCCAGATCTTTCAAAGAGACTAATTTTATCTTCAATCCTATATTTTTAAATATTTCTTCGTATTCTAAAAGTTTTCCCGTGTTATGTGTAGCAATTAACAGTTTTAAATTTTTAATTGTAGTTTTCAATTTTTCATTTTGCATTTTTAATTTTTCTCGGCCTCATTGTCGGAAACAATATTGACTCCCTTAAACTGTGTGAATCCGTCAGAAGGGCTACCAATCTATCTATTCCCATGCCAAGGCCGGCGGCCGGCGGCATGCCGTACTGCAAAGCCTCCAAAAAGTCTTTATCTTTTCTTTCGGTTTCGATCTTGGCAGTTTTAAATCTTTTCTCCTGCTCGATGGGATCGTTTAGTTCGGAAAATCCGTTGATAAGCTCGATCCCTCCCACTATCAACTGGAAGCGATCAGCGGTTTTTTTATCTTCTTTTTTGGCTTTGGCTAAAATGGCTAGCTTGGCGGGATGGTCAACTACGAAAGTCGGCTGAATCATTTTTGCTTTGTCTTTCTCAAAATCAACCTTGCTGAACTTAACCCTCTTCCAGGGAGTTTTAAAGCTTATCTTTTTGCCCTCGTAAGTGATTTGGTCCGTGCCTTTTATCCTTTTCACCAAATCAATCATTATCTTCTCCACAAATTTCATTAAGCCGTCCCTGTCTTGATAAGCCCAGTAAAACTCAAGCATGGTGAAGTCGGGGTTGTGATGTTTGTCCATGCCCTCGTTCCTGAAGCATCGACCGATTTCATAAACTTTCTCAAATCCTCCCACCAGAAGCCGCTTTAAATAAAGTTCGGGGGAAACCCTCAAATACAAATCGAGATTTAGAGCATTTAAGTGAGTTTTAAAGGGTTTTGCCAAAGCCCCTCCCGGGATTGGCTGCAGAACCGGAGTTTCCACTTCCAGAAATCCCTGGTCGTCCAAAATATTCCTTATTTCCTCTACAATTCGAGAACGCAGCCTGAATTTTTCCCTCACTTCCGAATTCATAATCAAATCCAGGTATCTTTTCCTGAATCTTTCTTCCACGTCCTGAAGCCCGTGCCACTTTTCTGGGAGAGGCAACAAGGACTTTGCCAGTATTCGGAATCTTCCAACCTCCAGGGTTTCTTCTCCCCTCTTGGTTTTAAACAGCTTACCGGAAAGCTCAACGAAATCGCCAATATCGAAATTCTCCAGGAAAAACTTGTAGTCTTTAGGGCCCACCTTATCTTTTTTCAAATAAGCCTGCATTTTCCCCGTGCCGTCTTCAAAATGAAAAAAAGTGGAGCCGCCGTGCTCTCTCAAGCTTATTATCCTTCCCACTAAAAACAATTTGGTCCTTGCCCGGCAAAACCGGTCAAAGCTAGCCAAAGCCTCCTCAATAGAATGGGTTCTTTTGGTTTTAATAGGATAAGGATCAAAACCTGCTTTCCTTATCCTTTCCAGTTTCTTCATCCTGGCTTTCTTGATGTTGGATATTGCCATAACTTCTTTTATAGTACTCAATTTTTGCCAAAAAGAAAAGAGCCCGCTCCGGCGAACTCTTACAAGGGCTAAACCTCGATAATTTACTCAATTTTTAGAATTTTATACTTCTTCCTGCCCTGAGGAGTTTCAACTTCGACAACCACACCTTCCGGCTGCTCCAAAAGGGCTTTACCCAAAGGCGAGTCTACGGAAATTTTTCCCTCTACAGGATCAGCTTCTTCTGCTCCTACGATTTTCAGCTTTTCTCTTTTCAAAGCTCCCGATGAAACCAAAACAGTGGAACCCACTTGAGCCAAGTTTCCGTTCTTCTTGGGAAAAGTTACTACGGCATTGTTTATCAAATCCTCCAATTCCAAAATGCGGCCTTCCACAAAAGCTTGGGCTTCCTTGGCTTCATGGTATTCGGCGTTCTCGGTCAAGTCTCCGAAAGCCAGGCTTTTTTCCAAGCGCTCCATAATTTCTCTTCGCTTCACATCTTTTAAGTAAGCCAATTCCTCTTTTAATTTTTTCATTCCCTGCGGAGTAAGATATTTTTGGGGCATAAATGAATATTAAAAAATGATAATCTAATCAGAAAATATGTCAACCCTCCTCCGGGCTTTAGTTTTCCACAGCGGCAGAAAAGTACCAATTCAATATTTCTCGGGCGGCGGGCAGAACTGCCGACTGTATCCCGGGTACATTCTCTATGACCACGGTCAGAACTATCTGAGGATCTTCGTAGGGAGCGAAAACCGTCACCCAGTTATGATAAATTTCTTCGCGGCTCGAAGCTTGGGCGGTTCCCGTCTTGGCAGCCGCACTTACCGGCAGAGAGCTTAAAAGATAGCTTGATCCCTGGGGCGAAGTAACCGCTTGCCGCATTCCTTGGCGAATAACTTCCAGGTTTTCTGGATCGGCAGGAATGTTTCTCAAAACCTTGGGGGGCATTTCTTTTACCAATTCTTTTTCAGAATCAATCACTTTTTTCACTGCCTGGGGCTGGAAAAGCTTCCCTCCGTTAGCTATTGCTGCAAAAGCTGCAGCCACTTGAATAGGGGTAATAGAGAAAGGCCCCTGCCCGATGGAAAGATGATAAGTGTCACCAAGAGTCCAGTTGTCGTCGATAACGGGAAGAATGCCCTTTCCTTCTTTGGGCAAATCAACCCCGGTTTTGGTGCTCCATCCGAATTCTTCCAGCCACCGCTTTATCTTAGTTGCCCCTAAACCTTTGAAATCTTCATAACCTCCCCCGATTTGATAAAAAAAAGTGTTAACCGATTCGGCTATCGCCCTTTTTAAATCGGAAGTGCCGTGGTATTTCCAGTCGGCGTAACACTCTTGGTCTTGGGGATCCCAGGGGTTTTGAACGCAAATCTCCAGAGGACAGTAAATCTGCTGTTCGGGAGTGATAATTCCTTCTTCCAAGGCGGCCAAGCCCACCAAGGGTTTTATAGTGGAACCGGTAGGATAACCCATCCCGAAAACGGCCCGATTAAAAAGCGGATTTCTGGAATCATCCCGGAGATTTTGCCATTGCTCTTGGGATATGCCCTGCGAAAAAAGGTTGTTGTCAAAAGTGGGGAAGCTCGACAAAGCCAGTATGCCCCCTGTTTTTGGATCAAGAGCCACGACCGCTCCTCCTTCGGCTCCCGTATTGATAACTTGCCGCTTTAAGGCGGCTGCCACTTTCTCCTGCAAGCCGGAATCCAGCCAAAGCACTAAATTATCACCGGCTTCAGGAAAAGAAATTATTTCTTTGGAAATTAAGTTGCCCTTAGCGTCTCTTTTAACCCGAAGCTGGCCGGCTCTGGCTTCCAAAAAATCATCGTAGTATTCTTCCAAGCCGGTCTTCTCTCCGGTAGGACGGACATACCCCAACAAATGGGAAAAAGCTCCTCCCTCGGGGTATTTCCTGACGGTATTGTTTTTAATTTCACAGTTGGGGAAATCTGAAATCCGAGACTCAAAAAAAATCAGGTCTTGATGGCTGAGATCTTCCAAAAATACCTCCCCGTCGCAAATCAAATCAAAACTGGCTTTATTGAAAACCAGCTGTTTTAAGTTCCTGTCGTAAATCACTCCCCTTTCTGCCCGAAGGGAAAGATTGAGGAATTTGTTTCCCTCCGCCAAGGCAGAAAGGCTACCGCCTTCCATCACCTGAAGCTGGAAGGTTTTTCCGAAAAGCACGAAAAGAATGATTAAAATGGCTATCCAGAAGCTTTTGAGAACTTTCTGGGAAATGGGAGTTTCCAGCTGTTTCTCCGAAACCCCCAGCTCTTTTTCTTTTTCCTGGGAAAGCTTATCCAGCAAAATTTCCTGGGGTTCTATTTCCTTCTGGAACTTCTTTATTTTAAACCCCGTTAGAAATTTTTGATACTCTGGTTTTGCCATAAAGATTTTTACTCTAGTCTAAATACCTTTTTAAAAATTAGTTGGTTTATAAAATTTCTAAACGGGGTGAATTTAGTAAACCGGGCTTCTGACATACCTTCTTAAAATTACCTTAATAAGGAGAGCCAGGGCCGCCAAAGACAAAGCATGAATGCCGATTATTCCGGAAGAAAAAATGTCTAGAAAAAATCCCCCGATTAAGGCGACTAAAACCCCCGTAAAATCCTGGGGCTTTTCAAAAAGATTAATCAGGAAGACTGAAATCAAAATCAAGGGGAAGTAAAGAAGGAAAGTGGTTTGAACCGCAAGAAGAAGATAAAAAACCGGTATTAGAATAAAGAACTTGGGCCAATTCATTTAAAGCTGAGCGATTAAAAACTTAGAATAATAAAAACGTTTTTCAATTCCCGCAAATCCAAAAAAGGAGAGACTTCCGCTTGCTGAAAGGGTTGGACGTCGCTGTTGATAACTTCTTTGACGGTTCCCACCAGGAGGCCTTCAGGATAAGTCCCCCCAAAAGAGCTGGAAACTACCAAATCTCCTTTTTTTAATTCCTTGTCCTTGGAAACCAAATCTAAAAATATTTCAGAACTTCCCTTTCCCCTGATTAATCCTTTTATATTCTTTCCCGAAATTTCTACATCGAAAGAATTCTCTTTTTGGGAAATCAAGGCCACTCTGGAAAACTTCTTGTAGACCTTATCAATTTTCCCCACCAATACATTTTCTGCCGTAATTACAGGCATGTTTTCTGAAAAGCCGTCTTCTGCTCCCTTATCGATCAAAACGGCTTCGTCTGCCAGCTTGCTGACAACGCTTGCAAAACCCAGCTGAAATTCCTCTGCCAAGCCGATTCCCAAAGCCTGCCGCAAAAGTTCATTTTCCTCCGTAACTTTGTTCAAAAACGCTTTCTCTGCCAGCAGTTTTTGGTTTTCCAGCTTCAGCTCTTCGTTTTCCCTTTTCAAGCTTTCTCCGGAAAAAATCCCGGAAAAGAAATCTGAAATGCCATTTCCCGCACCCCAGAAAGTTTTTTGAACGGGGGAAGAAATGGCATAGAAAAAGCTTCTGGCTTCTTTTGAGAAAAAATTCAAAGAAAGTATCAACAAAACGGCAATAAGCAAAACTAGAATTTTACTTCTTTTCATTAAGATATTATATATGCTTTTCTCCAAAAATAAAACCCCAGTAGTTGGCGACGACCTACTTTCTCGCCGAAGCAATATCATCGGCCCTGAGGTATTTCACTTCCGAGTTCGGTATGGAATCGGGTGGGACAACCTCGGTATCGTCGCCAAATATTGGGGTTTTATTGTTTTATTTACGTGAATATTGATTGCCAGCTAGTGTAGGTATAAAAACTGACCTATTAGTACTCCTCGGCTTAGTGCCTCACAGCACTTAGACCTAGAGCCTATCAACCTCCTGATCTGGGAGGGGTCTTGAGTCCTAATCTTGGGGCGGGCTTCAAGCTTAGATGCTTTCAGCTTTTATCCCATCCTAACTTAGCTACCCAGCAATGCTCCTGGCGGAACAACTGGTAGACCAGAGGTTAGTTCATCCTGATCCTCTCGTACAAAGGACGACTCCCCTCAAGACTCGGCGCCTACGGTAGATAGGGACCAACCTGTCTCACGACGGTCTGAACCCAGCTCGCGTACCACTTTAATGGGCGAACAGCCCAACCCTTGGGACCTTCTCCAGCCCCAGGATGTGATGAGCCGACATCGAGGTGCCGAACAGGGCCGTTGATGTGGACTCGCGGGCCCTACTAGCCTGTTATCCCCGGGGTAACTTTTGGCTGATGATCTTCCCCTTTTCTATAAAAAGAGGTCGGTTCACTAAGTTCTGCTTTCGCAACTGCTCGCAATAACCTGCTCGCAGTAAAGCCGGCTTATGGCTTTGCCCTATCGCCAGGATTTCCATCCCTGGCTAGCCGACCTTTAAACGCCTCCGCTACTCTTTAGGAGGCAAGCGCCCCACTTAAACTGACCACCAGACACTGTCT
>CAZALP010000021.1:0-10010 GCA_964486395.1 uncultured Candidatus Saccharibacteria bacterium | reverse complement strand
TCTGCCGCCATTGCCCGAGTCAACGTATAAAGCGGGGGTGTTGGTATCTGTGCTGGTGCCCACAGCCAGATTGCCCCAGACGTCAAGCAAGTATCTTGGCGTAGTCGTCCCGATGCCGACATTGCCGGAAGAATTAATGGTAACGATGTTTGAATCGGAAGATGTGGCGATGACGAAGTTGCTGCCAGAGCCGAAGTACTGGTAAATGTCGCCTGAGGAGGTAGCGTAAATTCCTCCGGCTGAATCAATAAACAGGTTGCCCGAGTTCTGGGTTGAAAGAGTGAGAAGACCAGAAGCCCTGATGTCGTCTGTGTCAATGGTGACGGTATTGCCAATCGTGGTGGTGGCGGCGTAAATGTTAGACCATTGATAATTGATAGAACCCAAAACATAGGTAGTATTGCTGGAAGGAAAAACATCAGTGGTGGTGGCATGAGAACCCTCTATTTTTACCCAGCCGGCAACTTCCAAATTCTGCAAAATCCGGGTAATCTGATCAATAATCACCTTGCCGGCGTCCAAGTCGTAGTAGGTGTCGGCGGCCCAAACCATCCCAAACACTACCAAAGCCGGCAAAGCGGCCAACAAAATATTTCGTAATTTAGATTTTTGACACAAACAATTTAACATTTTAGCAATTTAACAATTTAACAAATTAACATCGTTTAACTGACGCAGTGGCGCACCAGAGTATGGCGCCGATTTCTTCTGCTAGTTTCATCGCTTGTTCATAGTTATTCTTATTAAAATATTTTTCTACTAAAGAGAAGCTGGAAAAATTCTTAGTTATTCTGCAAATCAAGTGGACATATTTATCCATTTTCTTCTTTAATTGCTTAAAAAATTCTCTTTTTCTGTCATGTTTAATTGTTTAGTTGTTTAATTGTTTTTATTGAATTTCATCAAGGCCGATTAGCAAAACTTCATAAACCTGGAAATCGTAACCGCCATTTTCGCCGAGTTTCACTCTCAAAAACCAAGGGTTGGCAGGCAAAGAGCTAAAGGCATTGGTAGTGGTGGCGTAACCTGTAGCAATATCAGTGGTATTGCTGGGAACCAAAGTAAACTGGTGAGTGCTCTCGTCGGTAGAAGTGGCTATCTGCCAAATACTGGAAGCTGAAGTGGTGGCGTCGGCATATCTGATGGAAAACCGGTATTTTCTGGTAGTGCCCTCTTCAGCTGGCGGGAAATAATTGGCAGTGTTTTCAATGGTCCTGGAAATGGTTGCCCACTGGCCGGTGCAGGCGGTATTGCAGCGGACCGGCAAATCAAAGCCAAAAATCGGCACCACTCCCCTGACAATTTGCTCGCCGGCGCTTCTCACGGTAGCCCCTCCGCCCGTTTCAAAAAACCTGTCAGCGTAAATATTGCCGGAAGTAGTGGCGTTACCCGAAGCGTCAACATAGAATTGTCCGGAACTGCCGATTTTCAGCTGGCCTGAACCGCCCAAAATGACATTGACATCAGAGCCGGACTGCGGTTGAAGAGTCAAAGCGCCGCCCTGGGCAGTGATACTTAAAGTGCCGGCAGACCAAATGGAACCGGCTGTCTTTAAGCCAGCCACCGACAAATCACCGCTGACGCTAGAAGTGGCTGTGCCGTAAATAACCATATTGCCCGAGCCAATGATATTGCCCTGGACAGAGAACATATCAGAAGGAGTAGTGGTGGCGATCCCCACTCTAGCGTTATAAGAATCTACCAGTAAAACCGGGGTGTTGTAATCAGTCGTAGTGCCAAAAGAAGCATTGCCCCAAACATCCAAATCGTATCTGGCGGTGGTGGTGGCAATGGCAACATCTCGAGCCGACCAGTTGGTAGGATAAATATATGAGGAACCTTCATCCGTCCAAACGCCGGTCGGTAAAGATTCCCATTGAGCGTTACCCTCGGAATCGGTTGCTGTCAAAACTAAACCATCACTGGGACTGCCGCCGGTTATTTTAATTCGGGTCACCTGAATAGGCGCGGCAAAAGTAGAAGTAGCAGAAGTTCCATAAAGAACAATATTGCCGGAACTGATGATATTTCCCTGGACAGCCAAAGCATCGGAAGGGCTGGAAGTGGCGATGCCGACGTTGCCGGTAGAAAGAATTCTCAGTCTCTCAGCAGGGGTGGCTCCGGTGCCAAAGTAAATGTCTCCGCTAGAGGTGGCTGAAATATCGCCGTTAGTGGCTTTCAGTTGAAGGTCGGTGCCGGTAGCTATCACATCTCCTGCTTCAGAAGTAATGGTTAAATCTCCGGCAGTGGTTTTCCAAACGGAAGCGGCTTCGGCAGTAATATTGCCGACTCCGGCAAAAGTAATGGAAGTGCCGGTGGTGGTGGCAGTTCCGCCCACATCAATGCTGGTGCCCACTTCTAAATATTGGGCGATCTTTTGGATTTCGTTGACCATTATCTTGCCGGTATCAATGTCGTAGTACATATTTGCGCCGAAGATGATGCCGGCCGCCAAAGCAAGGGAGGCACCAATGAACAATGCCGAAGTGGCCCTGGTGCCTCTTACCAGCTTGAGATTCGGTTTAAAAATGTTTTTTATTTTTTTCATATATTTTTTATTCATATATTTTTTTATTTTTAATTTATATTTTTGCATTTCGACTTTTATTATTTTTAATTAATTTGGTCGTAAGCTGCTAAAAATAATTGAAAGATTCTTAAAGAATAATCCGGAGATCTTAGCTTTACCTCCACTTGCCAGTCAGCGTCGGGAATGGTTAAAGTTTCGGTGGTGGTGGCAATCCCCTCCGTCAAGGAACTCATATTTTGTCCGGCCAAAGTGAAAGTGTCGGAAGTGGTGGCCGCCGCTTGTCGGTAAATTCGCCAATCGGTAGAAGTGGCAGTCGGCAAATTATCCGCAAATTTAACGATTAATTTGTAAACTCTGGTTGAACCGGGAAGAGCAGCGGGCGTAGAAGCCAAAGGATTTACGGCAAAATATTTGGAAATTCGAAAATAGGTGGTGGTTGAAGTTTGAGCCGGAATGTCATAGCGGGAAATGGGAACGATTTCCCTGAAAACTTCTTCGCCTGATTTTCTGACTGTGGAATCGGTGGAAGCTGTCCTAATGGTAGCGGCATAAAAGTCGCCGGAAGTAGTGGCGTTGCCATTGTCGTCAATATAAAACATGCTGATGCCGTTTTTTTGAAAATCAAAAAAATTGCCAGAAAAACTGGAAGTGGCGTTAATACCCAAATAAGTGGCAGTACCCGTAGCCCAGCTGGCAGTATCTGATTCTTGAAACAAGAAAGCAGGATGAGTGGCTGAAGGAGAAGTGGCCAAAGTGGCGTATCCGCCGTCGGCAATAGTAAAAATATTAGTGCCCCCGTCAATAAACTGCACAATGTTTCCGGTGCCATTTTGAGTTACTTGCAGAGCCGGCGAGGTTGATGACGCCGTGAAGGCAGCGGCGCCGGAATAGGCTTGGGCGCCGGAAACCGTAAGATCGCCGGAAATAGTCAAATTTCCTCCCACGGTCGCATCGCCGCTCGCTGTAATCGAACCAACCGATAAATCCCCGCCGCTAATAGAACCGGTCACCGTTAAATCGCCGCCAATTCTGGTGTTGCTGGCAAGATAAATCAGGGGATTTAAAGGGCTGGTTGACTCAATCACCACTTGTTTGCCATAAAGCTGAAGGCCGGTAGCTGCTGACAAAATAATATTGCCCGAACTCCTGGTCTGCAAAACTATGACCCCGTTATCTTCATAAATCTTGGGGGACCGAATCGGCTCTGTTACCCGAATGGTCTGCTGGATCACTCCGCCCGGAGCGTAAAGGCGCTTAGCGATTTCTTCTTCCAAGTAATTCATTCTCTCTCTGAATTTTTTGAGATCTTCTTCTTCAATTTTTACCACCCTTTCCTCAATCTCCGCCTTTTTGGTTACCACCTCCTTTTCTTTAATAATTTCTCTTTCTCTGCTGACGGTAATCCCTTCCTTTTTTAATTTTTGGAACTCGCCCCGGATATCTTCCATTAATTTTTCTCTTCCAGCTTTTTCTATTTCCATTAGTTCTTCTTTGGTCAGCCCGGTTTCTTTTCTTTCAAAAAGAGAAAAAGCAAACTGCCAAGCCGCCTTTGCCGAACTTTTAATGCCTCGCCACCCCAAAGCAATTTTTTCTTCAATAAAATCATTGGCTGCAAAGTATTTTTCTCGAACACCTCCGGCGATTCCGAATATTTTTTCTTCAACTAATTTATTAGCAGAAGAATAATTCTCCTTTATACTCTGAAAATCTCTGGCAAGGTTTTTTTCAATGGCTTTATTGGCTTTGGCGTATTGACGGCCCAGCGGGCTTTCTTTAATCTCACCGGAAAGCCACTTGGCATATTCTCCAAAAATATCAAGACCCGTTTTCTCAACCACACTAGACGCTACCAGCGCCACGTAGGGAGAAATATCATCAGATACCTGTCGCAAGTCCTCATTTCCGAAAACTCCGACAGCTATCATTAAGGCCAAAACTAGCCCCATTAGAAAGACTGGCCTTAAATTATGCAAACTCAATCCCGCCCTGACTGTTTTCCAAAAAGGAACTTTTATTTCCTGAAATTCACCGATCGGTAAATTTTCCGGCGGGGCAAACTTCTTTTTCTCCTCAATATAATTATTATATTCCTCTACTTTCCCCAAATATTCTTTCAGCCATTCTTCGGTGGTCACCCAATTTCTTCCCATTTTCACGGCTTTCAGTTTGCCTTGTCTTGCTCGTAATGATAAATACTCCTGCGAGTAATGGCAGAATTTAGTAGCCTCTTGAAGGGATATATATTTCCTTGACAAATCTTTTGGAGTCATTAAAATAATGAATAGAGGGTTCCAATCAAAAAGCCGCTTTTCGACCTTAGGCTTACTTGTGAGGAGCCCTCTTTTTATTGATAGTTTTAACTAACTTCCCTATCGGATGAGTTTTATTCGGGGATATTGGTTAACCGATAGAGTTTCTTACTTTATTTTCTCGTAATCAAAAAGGGGCGTCAAGCCCCAACCTGTGGATAACTAAAATTCCCTTATTTCACCTCTATCACCTTGTCGGGAATAATCTCTAATACTTCATCAAAAACCCCGCTAAGATTGGCCGTTTGCCATTGAAAATACTCTGCAAAGACATCAAAGTTCACCCAAACTCCTGTAATTATCAAAATAACAGTTAAAATAATAGTTAATCCTAAGACAAATTTTATGAAAATGTTTAAAAATTGAAAATTGCTGTGTGAGAACAGTGGGTGAACTGAAAATTGAACTGCGGGCGCTTGACGGCCGCAGTTTTGGTACTCTTCTACCCATTCTCGGGTAGTAACCCAATTCCTGCCGATCTTTACGGCTTTCAGCTTGCCCTGCCGAGCCCTTAATTTTAGATAATCCTGCGAATAATTACAATATTTTGTTGCTTCTTTGAGAGATATGTAGTCCATTATCTTATTTTCTTATTATCGGATACTACTGTCAAGTGGTTAACTGTGGAAAAGTATCCGTAAACGGATACGCATACTTTGGACAATTCCTAATCCAATAAATGTGGCAATCAAACTGCTTCCTCCGTAGCTAATTAAAGGAAGAGGAATTCCTATTACGGGCAAAAGACCTAGGTTCATTCCAACATTGATAAAAATTTGGGAAATTAATAAAACGGCAAATCCAAAAGTAAAAAGACGGACAAAATTGGAGGCAGCAAAAATGGATATTCTAAAAATCCGCCAAATCAAAATCGAGAATAAAAACAACAAGACGGCGACTCCCATTAGTCCAAATTCCTCGGCAATGGCGGAAAAAATAAAATCTGTCTGCGGTTCTGGCAGGAATCCATATTGAGTTTGGGAACCCTGACCAAAACCTTGACCTAAAATGCCTCCGGAGCCTATGGCAATTTTAGCCTGAGAGTGACTCCAGCCCGCTTTCATGGGATCTGCCTGGGGGAAAATAAAACTAGTAATTCTTTCTTTTTGATAGTCTTTGAGAAACGACATCCATCCCAAACCCAAAACTAAAAGCCCGCAAAGCATTAAAACCAAAAATGATCGAAGCTTAATTCCAGAAATTATTAAAACAGCCAACCATAATGCCACTAAGATTAAAACTGAACCCAAATCAGGCTGAAGGAAAATCAACAAGCTTGGCACCAAAACATACAATCCCGAAAGCAAAATATGGGATATCCGGTACATTTCTACGTGACGCATTGTAAAATATTTAGCCAAAAGGAGAATTAAAACCAGCTTCAAAAATTCTATTGGATCAATAGAAACTAACCCAATTTTATACCAACCCTTAACCCCCCGAATTTCTGGAGCAAAGAAAAATAATCCCACCAATCCTAAAATACATAGTATGTAAAGAATGAAAATTAAATAAGGGTCATTTTTAAAGATCCGGTAGTCCAAAAAAGAAAACAAAAAGAGCAAAAAAACCCCTATGCCTGTGAAAATAAGCTGCTTTTGGAAATTAAAAAAGTCCCCCTTCCCTAAAGAGGAACTATACAAAGAAAGGAGGCCAAAAGCTACTAAAAGCAAAGCCGAAATAATTAAAATCCAATCCAACTTTCTAAAGTGAAGTGCCAAAGATGCCATCACTTTACAATATATCCGATTATTTCAGCATTTTCAAGAACTCCTTTTCTCCTATCGCCCTAACGCCTAATTTCTTCGCCTGCTCTAATTTTGAACCGGGTTCTTTTCCGACCACTAGGTAGTCGGTTTCTCTGGAAACGGCGGAAGTCGGGTCTCCCCCCAGCATCCTGATTTTCTTTTGGGCCTCGGCTCTGGTCATTGATTCCAGAATTCCAGTCAACACAAAAGTTTTACCCTTAAGTTTTTTGCCGATTTTAGGGGGAGGTTGGATTTCCACTCCGGCTTTAAGTAAATCATTAACCAATTTTTGGTTTTGTTTTGACTGAAACCATTTATATATGCTTTCTGAAACCCGAGGCCCAACGTCGGGAATGTTTTCTAGTTCTTCTTTAGCGGCTTTCCTTAATTTTTCAATACTGCCGAAATACTGCGCCAAATCAATCGCTGTTTCTTCGCCGACATGCCGAATGCCCAAAGAATAAATAAACCGGGATAACGGTATTCTCTTACTATTACCGATAGCGGATACTATGTTCTTGGCAGATTTTTCGGCAAATCTTTCCAAGGGAATCAGATCTCCCTCTCGAAGCTCAAAAATATCCGGAGCTCCGGAAATAAGGTTTTCATCAATCAATTGATTAATAATTTTAGGGCCTATCCCCTCAATGTCAAAGGCTTTTTTGGATACAAAATGATACAAAAATTCTCTTTTCCTGGCGGGACACTGCCTGTTCGGACATCTCCAAACAGCTTCCCCTTTGGGCCTTACCAATTTTTGGCCGCACTTGGGACAAGTTTTGGGAAAATGAAACTTTTTTTCCTTCCCTGTTCTTAAATTCTTCAACACCTTAGAAACGGCGGGAATTACGTCTCCCGCCCTTTCTACAATTACCGTATCCCCTATTTTAACCCCCAACCTCTCTATTTCGTCTTCGTTGTGCAAAGTAGCCCGGGAAATGGTAACTCCTCCCACCTCTACGGGCTTTAAATGGGCAATAGGGGTGACTGCTCCCGTTCTGCCTATTTGAACTTTAATATCTAAAACTTTGGTGGTAGCTTGTTTGGGAGAAAATTTAAACGCTCTGATTCCTCTCGGGCTCTTCCCGGCTACTCCAAGTCTCTGAAATAAAAAATTGTTGTTAACGCTTACTACCACTCCGTCTATCTGAAAGGGCAAGGTTTCCCTCTTTTTTGCGGTCTGGCGCCAAAAATCAACAATTTCCGATATATCTTTACACTCTTTTCCCTTATCCGTCTTAAACCCCAAATCTTTTAGAATTTGGTGCTCTTCTGAATGTTTCTTTTGGCCGAGGTCAGTTACCAAATCATATGCCAAGAATTTTAAGGGACGAGAAGCTGCCAATTTGGGATCCAGCTGCCTGATGGAACCCGCGGCCAAATTTCTAGGGTTAGCGTATTTTCCTCCGAGTTTCTTATTTAACCTCTCAAAATCACCTTTCTCCATATAAACCTCTCCTCTAACCTCCAGCTCCGCTGGAATTTCGAATATTCGAACATTCGAACATTCGAATTTTTCTAAACGGAGCGGGATGCTTTCAATAGTTTTGAGGTTTTGGGTTACATCTTCCCCTACTCTGCCATTGCCTCTGGTAGCGCCTTTGGTGAAAATTCCATTTTTATAAATCAAAGTGACAGCGAAGCCGTCGATTTTATATTCGCAAAAGTAATCGATTCTTTCCCCGGGAGCCAGTCTTTTTAAATAATCTTCCCAGTCTTGCAGTTCCTTTTCGGAAAAAACATCCTCAATTGAAAGCATGGGAACCTCGTGCTCCACTTTTTCGAATTCTTCCAATGGCTTCCCCGCCACCCTTTGGGTAGGAGAATCCGGAGTAATCAAATCGGGATACTGCTGCTCCAGCTTATAAAGCTCGTGTTTCAGAGAATCTAAAGCTTCGTCGGATATTTCCTGACGATTTTCAACATGATACAAGTACCTGTGATGAGCAATGACTTTTTTGAGCTTTTCTATTCTTTGTTTGGCCTCAAATTTGGTCATGAATTAGCGAATTTAAAAATTAACGAGTTAAAAGGTTAACGAGTTAAACTCGTTAATTCGTTAACTCGTTAACTGAATAATAATTAATAAATTATCTCAATTGCTCTTCTGGTTTCCTTATTATATTCCCCGATGGATTTAACGCAAAAGTAATTAGCAGTACACCCCTCTTCTCCAGAGGATAAAACGGAAATAGTAAAAGTGGCTCCGTTTGCCATGGTCTCTGAGTAACCATTCAAAGGAGTAGGATCTGTCCTTTGCATTAATACTTTTTCAATGCCGGAATCTGCCGCATAAAAAGCAATTACTGAATTTCCCATTTCTCTTATGGTTTTGGATTGGTTTATAAAAATGGCGCTCAAACCCAAGGCTATGGCCAAAATTATGGTCATAATTATTAAACCCAAATATAGAGTTACGCCCCTTTGTAGTTTATCTATAGACATCAAGGTTGCGCTGAGAAATAGTAGTTTGAATTCGGATTTTCGACTTTTCTTTACCTTTAATATCCAAGAAAATAGATACTTTGGGCTGAAGGTTGTCGTCTTGAGTTTCTCCCGTCAAGCTCACATTAAAATTTTCCACTTTTAGACTGGAAGAAGTTAAATAAACTCCCGCCTCATTTTTCAACCTTTCTCCCTCCAGGCAAAATGCTTGACATTCATTTTTGTAATTTCTGAACTTCAGACATTGATCTGAAAACGCATAATTAAGCTTGGGGGTACCGGTACAGTCTCCCGTCATATCTTTTCTAGCCATCCGAATAGCGCGAGACATATATTCTGCCACATAAGAAATTTGGTCTAAAACTTCCTGAGTGGCCAGGCTTTGCCTTTGAGCTTTAAGAGAGGAAACGAAAATGCCGGAAGCCACCCCCACGACTAAAGAAAAGACCGTCACTGCCACCACCATTTCTATGAGAGTAAAACCCTTGTTCATAATTTTATCGCCAATTATATAATTCAGTTTGGGCTACCACCCGATGATCTCTTCCTCTTTCCTGCCAATTAACCTCTACAGAAACCACTATTTTGTCTGGCTCGGGCGTAGTAATGGTAGTGATTCTATCGAACTTTCCCAAAAGACCTGTTTCTGTCCCGCTGGGTAGGTTTAAATTCCATTCATTCCCAGCTAACCAATTTGAATCTCTGGTATTCCTAACATTTTCTATCCCCTCTTGAGCCAAATAAGCTGCTTGCAATCTATCGGAGGAAACAGAGCTGAAATCCATTATTCTGTTAATCAAAGCAAAAGACCCGCCTATTCCAACGGTAATTAAAAATATGGCCATTAATACCTCAATTAAGGTAAATCCCTTATGATTTTTCATAGCTATTCAATGTATATTAATCCCGCTCTATTAACTTTTATAATCCGCTGAGGGCCGGGGTCAATGGTTTCTTGTTTTTCATATTTTTTACTAC
>CAZALP010000020.1:0-10146 GCA_964486395.1 uncultured Candidatus Saccharibacteria bacterium | reverse complement strand
TATATCTATGCCTGCATTATTGGAAACAACATGAAGTAGGGCACCGAGTTCAGCCTCCCTTTCACGAAGACTTCTCTCTTTAGCATACTCTAAAAACTTGCCTTGCTCTTCCGAATTAGTGTCAATCTCTTGCTGTATCTCTTTAACTGTTTTCCCTCTTGATTGAGCATAACTCTCTATCACAGCCCTGCCTTGGGTGATACCCTGTTTTTCGGCTTGATATAAAGCAGCTTTAGTATGATGTTTTTGAAGCTCGACTTCGCTTTTGGCTTCCTCTAGATCCTTAGGAAGATCAACTGAAATAGCTATACTTATATCTTTTCTGCGAAAACCAGAACGCCTAAAGCTACTGTCACCTTTCTTGAGCAACCTTTCTACTGCTTTCCTGTTATCTTCAAGCTCAATCCTAGCTTCTTCGTAGGTAACCCTGCCGAGAACCGACCTGAGAGCGGCTTCTATGGTAGGCTCGAATTTCTCTTTTAAGGCCCCCGGTTCCACGGGCACTTTAGCTATTGAAATTTTATCGATAGCATCCGGGTCATCTAAGGGAACCTGAAGAGAAACTGCGCCAGAAACGCTTAGCTTTACTGGAGCACAATGTTCTCCTTTATAATCCCCTTCGGCTGAGATAATCCCATGAATGGGGCCAAAAGGAAACACCATAAGCTCTGTAGTGCGTTTCTGGATATAGCAGCCACGTAAACGAAAGTTCCAGGTTAATCCCTGGGGATGCCCGACTATTCTACCGAACATCACCTTGATAGCTCGCTCGTCGTGCCGAACCACCTCAAACTTAATTAGAACCATCACCGCTATTAATAAAATACTCAATATAATCCATCCTAACATTTCTTGCCTCCTTATATTTAATTTTACCCTCCATTATACTCCTTTTCTTTGCCCTTGTCAATAACTCTGCTATAATAAAGACAGTATGGCGCGATATACTGTTCCCAAATTCATTGAGCACAAAGCCAAAATAGTAGGGCCCCTGACCTTTGGGCAATTTCTTTACATTGGGGGAGCAGCGGTTATTTGTTTTATTCTTTATTTCACTCTTCCCTTTTTTTACTTTATTATGGCCGCTTTGCCTATTATGCTGGTGGGGGCGGGTTTGGCTTTCGGAAAGATCGAGGGCAGATCCCTGCCGACGATTTTAAAAAACTTTATTTTCTATTCTTTCGGCCCCAAAATTTATCTTTGGAAGAAAAAAACCGGCATGCCTCCAAAACTCAAAGAAGAAAAGGAAAAGCCTAAAGCCGAAGAATCCGAAAAAACGCCGGTACCCACGGCGGTGGGGAAGAGCAAATTAAAAGACCTGTCCACTTATGTAGAGACGGGAAATAAAATAAAATGACGTAAGATTTTCAATTTTTAATTAATTTTCAATGATTTTAATAACCAAATTTTTAAACATTTAAAAGTTTAACATTTATTAACTATGCCTGCAGCGTCTACTCAATCATTTTTGGAGATTGACCAAATACGCGAAGGGGTGATTATCCTGAGAAACAAGGCCTTAAGGGCGGTACTTATGGTTTCTTCTTTGAATTTCGCCCTCAAATCCGACGATGAACAATCGGCCATCATATCCCAGTTCCAAAGTTTTTTAAACTCCTTAGATTTTACCGTTCAAATTATTATCCAATCCCGAAAGTTAAATATCACGGGCTATCTAGACAAAATAAAGGAATTGGCCAACAAACAGCAAAACGACCTTTTAAAAACCCAAACCAAGGAATACCACGATTTCATAGAAGAGTTGGTGGGAGGGGGAAATATTATGTCCAAGCACTTCTTTGTGGTGGTACCCTTCACTCTTTTGGAAGACAAGGGGCCGACAAGAGGAGGATTGCTAAGGACTCCGAAGCCCCCCACTCTGACCGAAGAAGCTTTCCAAAGGTGCAAACAGCAATTGTGGCAAAGGATGGAATTTGTGGCTTTGGGATTAAGAAGGTGCGGACTGCAAGCCATTCCTTTAACTACTCCAGAATTAATCGAGCTGTTTTGGGGGCTTCATCATCCAAAACAAGCAGAGGTCGGTTATTATCCCGAGATCCCCCCAGAATTGTCAAAATGATATGGCGGGATGTCGTAAACCCATACTTCAATGAAACTATTCGGTAAAAAGAAAAAAAAGAAAACGCCCGTTCCCGAAAAAATATTCGAGTCAGAGCCCATTAGGGCGGTGGACATTGCCGCTCCTTCTTCCATTGAGGCAAAATCTTCCCATTTGGTGTTGGGGGAAAGAATGACCAAATCCTTTTTCATTTTTTCCTATCCCCGCTATTTGAGCACAGCTTGGTTTACACCGGTAATCAATCTGGATGTACCCATGGACATCTCTTTTTTCATCCACCCCATTGACGCCGGCCTCATTTTAAAACAACTGAGGAAAAGGATTACCGAAGTTCAGGCAGAAATCTCAGAAAGGGAAGAAAAAGGACTCATCAGGGATCCTGCTCTGGAAACAGCCTATCAGGATATTGAGGAATTGAGAGACAGATTGATGACGGCCCAGGAAAAAATGTTCCAGCTGGGCCTTTATCTGACGGTTTATGCCGATTCGGAAAAAGAATTGGACAGCATCGAAGTCACTCTTCGTTCTATTTTGGAATCGAAATTAATTTACATAAAACCGGCCCTCTATCAACAAAAAGAAGGCTTCATTTCTACTTCGCCCTACGGGTTGGACCAATTGGCCGTCCACGCTCCCATGAATACGGGTCCTCTTTCCAGCTGTTTTCCTTTCGTTTCTTTTGATTTGAGCTCCAACGAAGGAATACTTTACGGCATCAACCAGCACAACAACTCCTTAGTTTTATTTGACAGATTCTCTTTGGAAAACGCCAATATGACTATATTCGGGGTGGCGGGATCCGGCAAAAGTTATGCAATCAAATTAAATATCTTGCGCTCCTTGATGCTGGGAACAGATGTAATCATAGTGGATCCGGAAAACGAATACCAACCCCTGGCAGAAGCCGTCGGCGGTTCCTATTTCAAAATGTCTCTGGGCAGCCCTCATCACATCAATCCTTTTGAATTACCCGTCCCCCGAGAAGACGAAAAGCCGGAAGATGTCTTGAGGGGCAATATTATCAACCTGGTAGGATTAATGAGAATAATGCTAGGGGGGCTGACCCCGGAAGAAGACGCTATTATGGACCGAGCCCTGACTGAAACCTACGCCGCAAAAGACATCACCCCTGAGTCTGACTTTTCCAAGATAAAACCTCCGGTAATGTCTGACCTGGAAAGCGTTCTAGAAACTATGGAGGGAGCCGAGTCTCTGGTAACCAGAATCAGAAAATTCACCAAAGGAACCTATGCAAACTTCTTCAACAAACCTTCCAATGTCAATATGAAAAATAATCTGGTGGTTTTCGGCATCAGAGACATGGAAGAGGGACTAAGACCGATGGCAATGTATATCATTACCCGCTATATCTGGAATCAGATACGCTCTGAACTCAAGAAAAGAATCTTCGTGGTGGATGAAGCCTGGTGGTTGATGAAATCGGAAGACGGGGCCTCTTTCCTTTTCGGCATCACCAAAAGATCCAGAAAATACTGGCTGGGCGTGACCACCATCACCCAAGACATCAACGATTTTATGAAATCGGAGTACGGAAAACCTATTATTACAAACTCTGCCCTCACTCTTTTAATGAAACAAAGCCCGGCTACTATTGACGTCACTCAAAAAACATTCAGCCTGACCGACTGGGAAAAAGACTTGCTGTTGGGATCGGCAGTAGGGGAGGGAATCTTCTTTGCCGGACAAAAACACGTGGCTATAAAAATAATGGCCTCTTATTCAGAGGACCAATTCATCACTACGGCTCCCGAAGAGGTAGCGAAAATAAAAAAAGCCAGAAAAAAAATGAAAATGGAAGGAAATCAGGGGTAAGACTTAACCACTATATATCTTTTCGGCTCCTGGCCGATACTTTCGGTAACCACATCTCCGCGGGAGGCCAATTCCAGATGGATTATTCTCCTCTCAAAAGCTGTCATTGCAGGCAGCTGCTTTTCTTTTTTGGTCAAAGATACTTCATCGGCCAGACTCCTGGCTATTTCTTTCAAATATTCGGCTTTCTTTTTTTTATAGTCATTAATGTCGACATTGACATAGAAAGGGGCGTCGACAGGCACCTGTTTCCTCAAGATCGCCCTTAAAAGATGCTGTATTTCAGCCAACGTCTGACCTCTTTCTCCGATCAGTTTTTGAGGCTCGTCCAACTTCAAGTTAACGTCCACCGCCGAATCTTGCGACGCTCTAACTTCCACTTCGATTCCAAAATCCATTTTGGCAAAAAAATCCCGGCTGATTTCTTTAATTTTCTTTAGATTTTCCTGTGTCATGCTTTCTTAAAGTAACATACTGCTGCAAAATTGTAAAGAGGGTGGTCACCAACCAGTATAAAGCGATGGCTGAGGGCAAACGCCACAATATAAAAACGGTAAACAAAGGAAAGAAATAAAGCATTTGCTTTTGCATCATTGAAGAAAAATCGGCAGCCCCCGTTTTTGGGGCCTTCTGCTTGGAAGCAAGCATTTTTGTCTGAATAAATTGAAAAATCCCGGTGACAATGGCCAGAACTACGGAGGCTTTAGCCAAATCTACCACACCCAGAAACGTGGTGTCTATTTGACCGGGATGGGGCACAAAACTGTATAAATATCTGAGCTGTTCCGCTTCAAAGCCCCGCCAAAAAACCCGGAAAAGGCCAAGCAAAATGGGCAGCTGAATCAAAAGGGGCAGACAGCCGGAAAGGGGGTTAATCTTTTCTTTTTTGTAAAACTCCATCATGGCCTTGGCCTGCTTTTCTTTGTCGTCCTTGAATTTATCCTGAATCTCTTTCATTTTTGGCTGAAGCTCCTGAAGGGACTTTTGGGCCCGGATAGCTTTGGCGCCCAAAGGATAAAGGATAAACTTAATCAGAAGCGTCAAGACAATAACGGCGACCCCGAAATCCTGTCCCGGCAAATACAAATACAGCAAAACCAGCGCATTAAACAGCGGCTGGTATAGTATTAAATTAAAAGCGTCAACAAAAAAGCTTATCATATTTTATGGCAAGTCTACTCCTCCCGAATGATAAGGATGGCACTTTAATATTCTTTTAAACCCCCGCCAGCTCCCCGACAAAAGCCCGTATTTCTGAATGGACTGCTTGGTATACTCAGAGCAACTAGGATAAAAACGGCAATGCGGCCCCAAAATAGGAGAAATGAAAAACTGATAAAATTTAATGGTTTTTAGAAATAATCTCTTAATCACGTTAATTTACTCTTTTGAAGGATTTTTTTTACCACAGCTTTTATTTCTTCAAAATTTTGGGTTTCAGAACCCTTTAGGGCCACCCACACCCCATCAAAACCAGGTTTTATCTCCGACAGCTTTTTTTTCACCGTCTCCCTTAATCTTCTCTTAACTTTATTCCTCAAAACAGCTTTTTTGGAAATCTTTTGGCCAACCACAAAACCGAAGCGGCTTGTTTCAAGGTTGTTCTTGGCAAATTTAAGCAATAAAAAATCTTCTCTTACTGCCTTCCCTTTCCTGAAAACTCGCTCAAAGTCGGTTTTCTTTTTTAGGCGGTTTTTGGGAGGTAGCACAATTAAATTATGCCGCTAACCACGTAGTAGAAATTTAACAAATTGTCATTTGTGCAGCAAGTCAAATTTTCACTACGGAGTTAGGCGGTATCTTTTTTTTCTTCTTTTTCTGGCTAATACCTTTCTTCCTCCTCGCTTTCTTCTCCTAGCTCTAAAGCCATGAGTTTTTTTTCTTTTTCTCTTTTTGGGCTGATAGGTAGTGGACATGATACTTAAATATTAACAGTTTTTGCCCAACTTATCAACAATGGCAGAACCTTTAAGTTCATTTTTATTTTATTTGACATGTGATATACTAAAAACAGACTCCCCCCGACCCCGGCTTAAGAAGCCTTCGGCTTCTTACCTTGCTTCGCTCCCCGCATGGGAACGGTGGGTATTTTTCCAAAAAGGGGAAAATCTAAAATAAATTTTATGACAAAAGACGAACTCTGGCAGGCGTTATTAGCCCAAGTCCAATTTAATATTTCCAAAGCTAGTTTTGCCACCTGGTTCAAGAATACCGGAATTTTAGCCAAAAAGGGAGAACAAGTAATAATTTCCGTACCCAACAACTTTTCCAAGGAATGGCTGGAAAATAAATACAACAAGCTCATCTTTAAAATCTTGCACAGTTTGGACGAAGAAATAAAAGAAGTGAAATACACGGTTGATCATTCTAGCATCAAACAAAAATCTCCCTCGACATCCTCTTCGGTTGAAGTAGAAGAAGCGCCCCAGCTGGAATTCCAGGAATTTAAAGTGGATAGAGAAACTAGCTTAAATCCCCGCTATACTTTCGAAAATTTTGTAGTGGGGCCTTTTAATGAACTTCCCCAGGCCGCTGGCTGGGCGATTTGCCAAAACCCCGGCTTTGTTTATAACCCTCTTTTTATATATGGAGGGGTGGGCTTGGGCAAAACCCATCTTTTGCAGGCAATCGGGAACGAAATTAGAAAAAAACACCCCCAAAAAAAGATAAAATATGTTTCTTCTGAAAAATTCGTCTCGGGAATCGTCAATTCCATTAAAAATCACGACGTTGAAGAATTTAAATCCCTATACAAAGATATAGATGTATTAATTATCGACGATGTCCAGTTTTTGGCTGGAAAAGAAAAAACTCAAGAAGAATTCTTCCATATTTTTAATACTCTCTATGAAAAAAACAGACAAATAGTCCTTTCTTCTGACCGACCACCAAAGGCAATATCCGCCCTGGAAGAAAGATTAAGGTCCCGTTTCGAAGGAGGTATGATAGCCGACATCAGTATGCCCGATTTTGAAACCCGAGTAGCTATTTTGAAAACCAAGTCCAACGAAAAAAAGGTAAGCTTTTCAGATGAAATATTGGAATATATCGCTTCTAATATCCAAAGCAATATCAGAGAGTTGGAAGGGGCTTTAAACAGGTTAACGGCTTACCAAAAACTCAACAACAAATCTCCCAATTTGGAAGTGGCTAAAACTTTGCTCAAAAACGTTATTTTTTCTCCCAAGAAAGTCGCTAATCCAGAAAAAATAATCAAATCGGTGTCTTCTTTTTACGATCTGAAAGATAAAGATATTTTAACCTGCTCTCGAAAAAAAGAAATAGTCAAACCCCGCCAAATAGCCATGTTTTTGCTTAGGGAGGAATTAAAAAGTTCTTTTCCTTTTATCGGCAGGAAATTTGGAGGTAAAGACCATACTACCGCTATTCACGCTTATAATAAAATTACAAAAGAAATAGAAACCAACGAAAATTTAGCTGAGGAAATCAATTTAATTAAAGAGCAGATAAGGCGTGCTTAACTTGTTTAAAAAAAGTTAACCGCTAAATTTCCGTTTTATTCCTCTTTTTATTAAAAATTCCATCCACACACTTTTCCTCAGTTTATACCCCGATAAATTAATCTTAAAATTAATATTAATCACACATTAATAACAACTATGAAAGTAATAGTTTTAAAAGAAAATTTAAATACAGGTATTAATATAGTTGCAAGAGCCAGTGGAAAAAACTTAACTCTTCCTGTTTTAAATAATATTTTAATTTCTGCAGAAAAGAATTTTTTAAATCTTTCGGCTACCGATTTAGAATTAGGAATTAAATATTGGATTCTAACAAAAATAGAAAAAGAAGGAAAAATTACTATTCCTTCTAAGGTACTTTCTAGTTTTGTTAATTTTTTACCTAATGAAAAATTAACTCTGGAGTCTAAAAATCAAGTTCTTTATATTAGTTCAGAAAATTACAAAACCCAAATTAAAGGGCAAACAGCAGAAGAATTCCCCATTATCCCCAAAATAGAAGATAAAAATTCTATAGAATTAAACTGCGCACTGTTTTGCGAAGGATTGTCTCAGGTGGTGGATTTCAGTATTCCAAATCAAACTCGTCCTGAATTGTCAGGGGTATATTTAAATTTCCAAAAAGATAAGCTACAATTAGCTGCTACTGATAGCTTCAGGCTAGCTGAGAAAAACCTTTATTTTGAAAAAAATAACCAAAGATCCACCATTCACACACAGCAAATTTCCTTCATTCTCCCTCAAAAAACAACCAGGGAAATAATTAATATTCTTTCCGATAAAAAAGGAAAACTCAAGCTTTATTATTCTTCCAACCAAGTTTTGTTTGAATATTCAATGGAGGAAACTCCTCATCCTCAAATTGAAATTGTTTCCAGGTTAATTGAGGGAGATTATCCCGACTATCAGGGGATTATTCCCAAAAAGTATCAAGCTCAAGTCGTGCTTTCAAAAAACGACCTTTTAAATCAAATAAAAGCTGCCAGTATTTTCAGCGGCAAGAGCAACGAGGTAAAAATTAAGGTTGATTCCAAGAGAGGAGGAGTGGAGATAATTTCTCAAAACCCAGAATACGGGGAAAATAGAAGTTTCTTGAGAGGTAATTTGGATTACAAAGGAGCCGCCAAAGAAATGGAAGTTTCTTTTAATTACCGATTTTTAGTAGACGGCCTTTTGAATATTCCTACCCCTAAAGTTGTCTTTGAATTAAACGGAGAAGATGGGCCAGCCGTTCTCAAGCCTGAAAGCGATCAAAACTACATTTATGTCGTCATGCCTATCAAGAGCAGTTAAAACGCTCTTATTTATGGTTTTTTAACCAGTTTTGAACGGACCACTCCCAATGATTGTATTGGGGGTCTTTTTCTGGATTTTCAGAAAGGTAATGAATAATAGAATGAGGGTTTTCCCAGTCAATTTCTCCTTTCAACACGGGGACATCAGTTTCTGCGGGTTCTGGTTTTTTGAATTCTCGGCCAGGATATTTCTTTAAGGCCTCTACCATAAACTTGTGCCAGATGGGACCCGCCAGAACAACTCCGGGCTTTTTGTCTGCTGGTTCTCCGTTGTTGTTGCCCGCCCAGACACCCGTTACGATTGAAGAAGTATAACCTATAGTCCAGGCGTCTTTATATTCTTGAGTGGTGCCGGTTTTGGCTGCCACCTGGTGGCCGGGGATGTATAAGGGAGACCTGGGGCCGAACATCGGAGTTCTGGCTTTATTATCAGATAAAATGTCGTTAAGCCGATCCACCGGCTTTTCTACCAAAACTCGTTTGGGGTTTTTTTGGTTTTCTTCAATAATATTGCCTTCCGCGTCTTCTATTTTAATTACAGACATGGGAGAGATTTTTAAGCCCCGGTTGGCAAAAGCGCTGTAAGCTGAAGCCAAGTCTAATAACTTTACTTCTCCTCCTCCTAAAACCAGAGAAAGCCCGTAAAAAGATTGAGGTTCTTCCAGGGTGGTGATTCCCAAAGTCTTTGCCAGGTTTATTGTTTTTTTTACGCCGGCCAGATATAGCACTTTTACCGAGGGCACGTTGATTGATTGGGCCAGGGCTTGGCGAAGGGTAATCGGCCCCCTGAATTTTTCATCGTAGTTTTGGGGATGATAGCAATTCATACCCCACTCGTCTTTTTCATCAGTTGAGGAAGCCGAGCAATCTGGATTAAATTCGGTTGGGACGTCCCATAAAATTGTTTCCGGGGTCAAACCCTCTTTTAAGGCCTGGAGATAGGCGAAGGGCTTGAAGGCAGAGCCTGGCTGTCTACCCCCTCCGTAAACTGCTACGTTGACCTTAGGATCGAATAAGCATCCTTTCTCTGAGTTTTCACAGCCTTCGGGGTAAGACTCGGTTGCGTGCCAGTCAGCCGATCCTACCATGGCCAGGATATGGCCGTTTTGGGGATTAAGGGCTACCAAAGCCGCGTTATGGGCATTGAAATTCCGGTTTTGAGCCACTCCTTCTTTGACTATTTTTTCTGCTTTTTCCTGTAAATCCCAATCCAGAGTGGTGTAAACTTTCAGCCCATGGGTGGCGAGAAAATAGTCAGAATAGCGCTGTTCTAAATAATCTTTGACATAAAGTACGAAGTGGGGCGCCTTTATCGGATGGCGGATTTTGGAAAACCTCAGGGTTTCTTCTTGGGCTATTTCCTTTTCTTCTTTTGTGATATAGCCTTCTTTTTCCATTCTTTCCAAGATGTAGTCTTTTCTGGCCAAAAGCTCGTCTTTATGGCTACCGTAAGGCG
>CAZALP010000019.1:0-11247 GCA_964486395.1 uncultured Candidatus Saccharibacteria bacterium | reverse complement strand
AAGATATTAAATATAAATAATGGTATCCCCCACAAGCAAGCTTATGGCCATTACCAAATACCAAATTAAAAAGATAAAAAAGATTTTGGAAGAAGAAAGAGCAAAAAAGAAACCCCGGTATGAATTTTCTGCTCTTCAGCGGCCCAATGAGCCTTATGTGATTGATGAAATTCTAAATGGGGAGGTAATGAGAAGTTTTAGTTCTAAAAGCGAAGAAGGAAAGAAACTTATAAAAGAAGGTAGGGTAAAATACCCAAAGGTTCCGATATTAATTTTAGACCTATGAAATTGGAAAATAACCAGCCAAAACAATGCAGTTTTATTAGGGCTAATGGAAGCCAATGCCGGGCCTTTGCTATGACTAGAAGCCAATTTTGCTTTAGCCACGATCCAAAAATGAAAGAGGTCAAAAAAGAAGCAGTTAAAAGAGGTGGACTGGCCAGAAGAAACAGATTAAATCTGCTTCCAGTAAAGATTAAAACTATGTGGGATGTTATAGTATTACTGGAAGATACGGTAAACCGGCTCAGGAGTGGCGAAATAGAACCAAGGACAGCCAACACTATTGGTTTTTTGTCTGGCCATATGATTCGCAGCTTGGAGAAATCGGATCTGGAAAAACGATTAGAAGAGCTGGAAAAGGCAGTTTTAAAGTGATATAATGAAAATGGACAAGCATTCACTTTCGAAACTAAAAAGGGGTGACTTCTGCTGTGGTTTCGAAAGAAGCTTGTCCGCAGAGTCATCCCTTTTTGAATTATTTTTAAAATATGAAGCAAAAAATCAAAAAAGCCATTTATGGAATAATCTACCGGCGCGTTTCGAGCAAAGAACAGCTACGAGGCAATAGTTTAGCTGTTCAGAAAGAAGCTTGTTTTAAATATGCTAAAGATAATGGAATTAAAGTTGTTAGGGATTTTGAAGAAAAGGGTGAGTCAGCAAAAGTAATGGATAGAGAAGAATTGGTAAAGCTTTTAGATTACTGCCAGAAAAATAAAGGCAAGATTGATGTTCTGATAATCTGGAAGTCAGACCGTCTGGCCAGAAATGTCCAGGATTATTACGTAATAAAAGCTAAACTGGCTCAGTATGGAGTTAGTATTCACGTAGTTACTGAACCGGTTGATAATTCAGCGCTGGGCGAAGCCCTGGAAGGAGTTTTAGCTATCTTTTCTCAACTAGATAATCGAGTTAAATCAGATCGGTCCAAAAGCAATATGCAAAAAATGATACAGAACGGGATTTGGCCTTGGGCACCGCCACCGGGCTATATGAGTCTTCATAATAAGAAAAAAGACCAAAAGAAAACTCAGCCGGACCCGCCTCATCCCAAAGATTTTCCTTTAATTCAGCGGGCCTTAAAAGAATATTTAAAAGGGGTTTATACCGAAGTTGATCTGACCAATATGCTCAATAAGTGGGGTTATAGGACTCCCAGGGGCAGGAAAATTTATCCTCAATTTGTAGATAGAATGCTCAGGAGAATATATTATGCCGGTATCCTGATTGATCCTTGGACCGGAGAAAAATATCAAGTCCGGCACGAGAAAATGATTACAATTGAGGAATGGCATAAAATTCAGCTAATCAAGCAGGGCAAAGCTTTTAATGCCAAACCCCATCTTAAATATCACCCTGATTTTCCTTTAAGGAACTTTGCCAGATGTCCTGTTTGCGGAGGTTTTCTGACCGGTAGCTGGTCAAAAGGCAGAAAAGAAAGATATGCTTACTATCATTGTCGAAATAAAAATTGCCTAATGTATGGCAAGACAGTTAAAAAAGAAAAGATTCATCAAGACTTTATTGAGCTTCTTTCCCAGATTAAGCCAAAAGAAGGATATTTAAATGCGTTTAAAGAAGTGGTAATTGATCTCTGGCAGGAAAGATATAGCTTTATGACTCAAGAGAGAAATAGACTAGAAAGAGAGCTTGACCAACTGAAATCAAAAAAAGGCAACTTAATAAGGATGAAGGCTC
The DNA here is from genome assembly GCA_964486395.1 of uncultured Candidatus Saccharibacteria bacterium. Classification (GTDB taxonomy): domain Bacteria; phylum Patescibacteriota; class Minisyncoccia; order Minisyncoccales; family MHMH01; genus CAYYJV01. The sequence goes on along the minus strand of CAZALP010000019.1, from coordinate 9,270 downwards.
AGAAAATGAACGATCAAGAGTTTTTAAGTGATGAAGATTTCCTTGGCCAGAAGGATTGGTACGATAATCAAATAGCGGTAAAACAAGTAGCTTTAAATGAAGCTAAGATAGATGAATTAGATATACAATCTGCTTTAGATTCCTGTTTGCAGTTTATTAAGCAGCCGGCCAGGCAGTGGTTTGATATGGCTTTGGAACAAAAACAACGGTTCCAAAAGTTAGTTCTGACAGAGGGTATTTCTTATGACAGAGAAAGAGGATTTGGAACCGCCAAATTGTCGTTCATTTATGAGGCAAATCTTAAATTTCAGGGCGAAAAATCACAGTTAGTGCCCCGGGTGAGAGTCGAACTCACAACTTCCGGCTTAAAAGGCCGTTACTCTGCCAATTGAGTTACCGGGGCGTAAATGTATTATAATCCTTCTTCGCGTAATTTTTCAAGGAGTTCCTTTTGCTTTTTGGAAAGTTTCTTAGGGGTCTTTACCTGCAATTCAACGTAAAGGTTGCCTCTTCCCCATCCTGAAAAATGAGGAATGCCTTTGCCGGAAATCCGCAGAACCTTCCCGGATTCGGTGCCCGATGGAACTTTCAGCAATAACTTTTGCCCCCCTAATGTGGGAACTTCAACCTCATCGCCCAGCGCCGCCTGAGAAAAAGAAATGGGCAAAGACAAGAACAAATCGTCTCCTTTTCTCCTAAAAACCGGGTGTTTTTTGACGAAAATGCGAATGTATAAATCTCCAGGCCGACCGCCTCTTTTCCCGGCATCTCCTTTGCCCTCTACTTTTATCACCTGATTGGTGTCCACGCCGGCTGGAATAAATATTTTTATTTTATCTTCTCCTTTTATCCTTCCTTCACCTTTGCAGACGTTGCACGGTTTTTCGGGCCTGCTGCCCTCGCCGCCGCACTCCGGACAAACCGTATACCTGGTGAAAGAGCCGAAGGGAGTTCTCTTTATCTGCTGGACTTGTCCCTCTCCCCGGCAAGAAAAACATTCCTTTATTTTTGTGCCGGGCTCCGCTCCCTTGCCCTGGCAGCGGGAACAAACCATCATTTTATACAAAGATATTTCTTTTTCCTGGTCTTTCAAAACAGCTTCCAAGGGTAACTCCATTTCCACTTCAATATTCTTCCCCTTTTTTAAATCCTTTTGCCTCTTCCCGAACCCGAAACCGAACATTTCTCCGAATATGTCTCCCAAATCAGAGAAATCAAAACCTTCTGCGAATCCTTGCCCGAAGCCGAAATCCCAGCCAGGCTGCCCCTGAGGGCCCGCTCCTTCGAACGCCCTGCCGAACTGATCATACTGGGCGCGCTTTTGGGGATCTGAAAGCACCTGGTAGGCTTCGTTTATCTCCTTGAATTTCTTCTCGTCTCCCCCTTTGTCGGGATGGTATTGGTGCGCCAGTTTTCGGTAGGCTTTTTTAATTTCATCCTGGGAAGCTTCTTTTGCCACTCCCAGAATTTGGTAGTAATCTTTTGCCATATCTAAAAAATTTCAAATATCAAAGCTCAAATGTCAAATGATTAAATGCCAAATTTTGTCATTTGGATTTTTCGTGGTATTCTCCCTCTTCCGGCTTATCTTTGTCTTTGTCTTTATCCTTTTCTTCTTTTGGGGCTTGTTTGTACATTTCAGCGCCTATCTTCTGAATGACTTGAGAAAGCTCAGAGGTAGCCTTTTTGATTTCTTCCAAATTGTCGCCGTCCTTAACCTTTTTCAAAGCTTCTGCCTTTTCTTCAATTTCTTTTTTAATATCGGCCGGAACCTTGTCTCCCGCCTCCCTCAGAGTTTTTTCCGTAGTGTAAACCAGGTTATCTGCAACATTTTTAGCCTCAATCAATTCCTGCTTCTTTTTATCTTCAGCAGCGTGGGCTTCGGCTTCTTTTTTCATTCTTTCCACCTCCTCTTTGGAGAGCCCGGTGGAAGCCTCAATCCTGATTGACTGTGATTTGCCGGTAGCCTTGTCTTTGGCGGTAACGTTTAGAATTCCGTTGGCGTCGATATCAAAGGTAACCTCAATCTGGGGCACTCCCCTGGGAGCAGGAGGAATTCCTTCCAGAATGAATTTGCCCAGAGTTTTGTTGTCATAAGCCATAGGTCTTTCCCCCTGCAGAACGTGAATTTCTACCGAAGTCTGGTTATCGGCAGCGGTTGAAAAAATCTGAGTTTTGGCGGTAGGAATGGTGGTGTTTTTGGGAATTAAAATAGTATTAACTTGTCCCAAAGTCTCAATCCCTAAAGAAAGAGGAGTAACATCTAAAAGCAAAACATCTTTTACTTCTCCCTGCAAGATGCCGGCTTCCACAGCCGCTCCCACGGCCACCACCTCGTCAGGATTGATAGCTTTGTGGGCTTCCTTGCCGAAACACTTCTTTATCTCTCCCTGAATTTTTGGCATTCTAGTTTGACCTCCCACCAAAACGATTTCATCTATGTCTTTTGGTTCCATTTTGGCGTCTTTCAAAGTCTGTTTCACCAAATTCAGAGACTTTTGAATGTATTCATCTACCAATTCTTCCAGCTTGGACCTACTCAGCTTGTAGTAAAGATGCTTGGGGCCCGCAGAATCGGAGGTGATGAAAGGAAGATTAATTTCAGTTTCCAAAGCAGAAGACAGCTCTATTTTGGCCTTTTCTGCAGCTTCCTTCAATCTTTGCAGAGCCAACTGGTCCTTGGACAAATCGATCCCTTGGTCTTTCTTAAATTGAGAAACCAGCCAGTCCATTATTTTCTGGTCAAAATCGTCTCCTCCCAAATGGGTGTCACCGCCCGTAGCTTTCACTTCCACTGTATCTTCTCCGACGTCCAAAACGGAAATATCGAAAGTGCCTCCCCCAAAATCGTAAACCACGATCCTCTGGTCCTTCTTTTTGGTAAGACCGTAGGCCAAAGCCGCGGCGGTTGGCTCGTTGATAACCCTTCTAACTTTAAAGCCGGCAATTTCTCCTGCGGTCTTGGTGGCTTTTCTCTGAGAGTCGTCGAAATAGGCGGGACAGGTAATGATGGCTTCTTCTATCTTTTCTCCCAGCTTTTGCTCGGCATCATGTTTAAGTTTTTGCAGAATCATGGCTGAAATCTCAGGAGGGGTGTACCATCTTTCTCCCATTTTTACCTCTACTCCGCCGTCAGCAGACCTTTCCCTTATTTCGTAAGGCATCAATTTCTTATCTCTCTGAACTTCTTCGTCGGTAAACTTCCTGCCAATCAGCCTTTTTATGGAATAAATGGTGTTCTGGGGATTGGTGATCTGCTGGCGTCTGGCGGTAATTCCCACCAATCTTTCGCCAGTCTTGGTAATAGCCACCACAGAGGGTGTGGTTCTGGTCCCCTCTATATTTTCAATAATTTTTGGTTCGCCTTGTTCCACTGCAGCCATCGCAGAAAAAGTGGTACCAAGATCAATTCCTAATATTTTACTCATAATTTTAAATTTTTAATTTTTAATTATTTAACGATTTTTACTTTGGCAGGACGTATGACTTTGCCCTGCAAGGTATAACCTTTTTGAATTTCCTCAATAATTGTGCCGGGTTCCTTGTCTTTTAATTCAACCTGCTCTACGGCTTCGTGGAAATTGGGATCAAACTTCTCGCCCAATGACTTTATTTCTTCCACACCCTGCCTTTTGAAAAAATCCTCGAACTGGACCCTAATCTGCAACAACCCTTTTACGTCTTCTGTTTCCGCGCTTTTTAGTTTTTTCTCAGCTTCATAAAAATTATCCAAAACGGGCAGAATTTTTAAAATCAATTCCACGTTGGCAAACTTCACCAACTCTGCCATCCTTTCCATTTCGTCTTTTTTGTAATTTAAAAAGTCGGCTCTAGCTCTCTGCCATCCGGCTAAATACTCGTCTCTCTTTTTCTGGCACTCTTCTAACTGTCGCCTAATTTCATTAAGCGAGTCTTGCCCCTCGGGGGCAGATTTCTTTTTTAAATCTTCTGACATAAACGACAAAATAATTCAATATTCTTATCATAACTCATTCTCTTGGGACCTAAAAGGGCAAAAAGACCTTCCGAGAACCCCAAAGTAATGAGACTAAAATCCTTAACTCTAGAAAAGGGATTCTCCCTGCCGATGTATACGCTTATTTGAGAGGGCAGATTCACTCTTTCGATGTTCCTTTCAAAATCATCCAGCATTTTGGCAAAACTGACTGCATACCCTCTTTGGGAAAATTCCGGCTCGCAGAAAATTCCTCCCCAGCCTTCTTTCCAAAAAATTTTGTCCGCAGACAAGTATCCCACGGCCAAATTTGAAGATTCTTCGGAAAGAAATCTGGTAGCTTCCCTGACAAAACTCAAGGAATCTTCGATTTCTTTTTCCCAACTGCTAGCAAACTCCTCCAATTCATTTTCCAGCAGTTTGTCCACAAACAATCGGTATCCCTTGTCGGTGGGTATTCTGCCAGCCGAAGTATGGGGTTGAAACAAAAAACCCTGGCTGGTCAGTTTCTGCATTTCATTCCTGATGGTAGCAGGCGACAAGCCAAATCTGTATTTCTTCTCAAGCATTTGGGAGCTGACGGGTTCAGCCCGACCAATATATTCCTGCACTACGCTATTCAATATTTTCTCCTGCCTCTCAGTAAGCATCATATTCATATTAAAAAACTAGCACTCAAATGTCAAGAGTGCTAACAAATTAATTTTATCCACAGAGAAATTGGTTTCCTAATATGTTATAATATTCCAATATGCGAAAAATCGTAAAAGGGCCAAAAGTAACCTGGGTTGATATTGAAAACCCGACCAAAGAAGACGTCCAATACTTAAAAAAGAACTTTGAGTTCCATCCTTTGGTTTTGGGAGAATTGATACCTCTGGGATACAGGCCAAGGATGGAACACCACGACAACTACCTTTTCATGAGCCTGTATTACCCTTTTTACAGCAAGGAAAAGAAAGAAACCAAATCCCGGGAATTAGACATCATCGTTACCAAAAGAGTGATAATCACCAGCCACTACAAAACAATCATTCCGCTAAAAGCGCTCTTTGACAGCTGCAACCTTTATCAGGAATCCCGAAAAAGCTATATGTCAAAAGGTACGGGCTATCTTCTCTTTTTCATCCTCAGCGGATTTTGGAAAACCTGTCAGACAAAACTGATACAAATTGACAAAAAAATGGACGAAATAGAAAAAGAGATATTCAAAGGAAAAGAAAAGGAGATGGTTAGGGAAATATCTTACATCAAAACCGATATTATTAATTTCTGGCGGATTATTGAGCCCCAGGGAGAAATCTTGAACTCCCTGGCGGTCGAAGGAGAAAAATTTTTCGGAAAAGAAATGTCTCCCTATTTTGCCGACATTCTGGGAGCCTACAGCCAAGCCTGGAACAGCTTGAAAACCTTCAAAGAAACAATCCTGGCCCTGGAAGACACCAACCAATCCCTGCTTTCCACCAAAATAAATGAAATCATCAAAATCCTGACTGTGTTTTCTGTCATTCTCCTACCTTTGACTCTCCTAGCCAGCCTGTGGGGAATGAACCTCGTCTTACCCTTTTCAGAATCCTCTGCCGGTTTCTGGATTATCATTGGCATCATGGCAGCCCTTATCGGAATGATGTTCATTTTCTTTAAAAAGAAAGGTTGGCTTTAATTCATTTGTAGTAAACTCGGCTGAACCTCAAATCCACATATTCCAGGCTCCCTCTTTTCTCAGGAGGGATTTGTTTTTCCAGAACCAAACCGAGCTTTTGAATCTGCCAGCCAAAATCCCCTTTCAAGTCAAAATATATCTCCCAGCCTTCCAAAGTCTCCACGTTCAGCCTTTGGGAAGAAACCAATTCGGCTTTCCCGATTTCAATTCCCAATTCCTCTTTCAGTTTTGATTTAACCTCCAAAATCCGGCCTATTTCTCCGAGTAATTTTTCCTCGCCGGACACTTTGATTAAATCCGTTTCCAAAGGAGCTCTTTGGAAAGGCGCTCCTTCTTTATCTATAAAGAAGCAGTCTTGGAGGCACCATACGGCCACTGCCTGCCTTTCTGAAACCCGAATGCTCAAAGCGTCGGGAAGGTCTCGGCTGACTTCGACTGTGGCAACTTGGGGAAACCGGTTAAGAATCTCTTTTTTGATCTCTCCCAAATCAATGGCAAAAATGCTCTTGGTTTTGAAAAACAAAATCCTGCTTTCCAGTCTTTTTTCTGCCACCGACCTTATTTCCCCCTCTGAAACTTTTTCTTGACCTCGCACGGCAATTTTTTCCACTTGGAAAAACTCGGAAAAGAAAAGCAAATAAAAGGCAGCTCCCCCGGCCGCCAAAACCAAAATGCCCAGCCAGAAAAATCGGTTGCGCAATATCGATTTCTTTTTCTTAAACCTGTAAGGTCTTTTGTATTTGCTCATAATCCCCTTTTTGTCTTCCTGGCTTTTTCAAAAAGATAAGTCAGCCAGTATTTTTTGGAAAGGGGCAAATCCTGGGTTTTGACATATTCAAAGGCCTTGCCGCCAAAGCCCATTTTAAAAAACGTGGGGCCAGCCCAGGGATGTTTTGATTTTGGATCAACATAACCCCAAAAATCATACAAATGACACCCCCTTCTTTTGGCTTCTTTTATCGCCTCCCATTGCAACAGATAAGCTATCGGTATTTTATGATGTCTCGGGCTCAAAGCCGCCTGATGGTAAAAACCAATGCCAGACCAGAAAATAACTAAAGCCGCGGCTATAATTTCTCCTTTGTATTTGCCGAAAAACAACAAGGCTTGATTGTCTTTGGAAAAAGACTTAAATTCGTTTTCAATAAATTCCAAAGAAAAAGGAGTAAATTTTTGATGAGCAGCGACTTTCTGCTTGAGCTTATCATAGATTACCACGTCGTCTAATCTCTCGCTCTTACTAATTTTAATATCGGAGTTCTTCTGGGCCTGACGAATAAGATAACGAGTGGTTTTGCGCATATTCATCAAAAGCTCGTCTTCCCGGGGCGTAATATCAAGTCTCCAAGTCGCCTCATAAGCCGAAGCGTGTATGGGAGACTCTCTAAACCCTAAATCCTTAAACAGTTTTTCATTCTCCGGAGTCCTTGGCAAAAGAGGAGCTATCCTAATAAAACTGCAGTTCTCTTTTTGGGCTATTTCTTTCAGCTTTTGCACCAATATTTCCGAAACTTCCACCGCATGCTGAATTAATAGAAACCTTCCCCTCTTGGCGGTAATCCTTACCACTAACGCCACATTGTGCACCCCCGGGGCGTGCACATCGTCGTATATTCCCAATCTCCAGATTTTATTTCCCATCATCTTCTGAAACTCTCCCCAATTCCAAGACTGCAAAAAGGTCTTTTCCTGAACTTTATCGAAGAATCTCTCCCATTCTTCTCTATTGGTTATCTCTTGACAATTTGTCATTAAAATCTTAGGTAATTAGTATCTTATTGTAGTTTCGCACTTTTTCCCTTTTCCTAGAAAATTTAACATATCTTTTTTCTTGAAATAACTTATAAATTGACTGAATTGTTTTTTATTTCTCTTTTTTTCGAGTTGCTTCCAAAATTCTTTCTGTTGCGAAAAGGCAAAAACTCGTCTATGCCGATCGGTAAAAATATGTTAATGCAGTGGGGAATTTCGTATTTACCTGATTAAGGAGTTAATTACCTCGCTTGGAACTCGACTTTCCAGGAGAATTACGTCGCCGGGCTTAGCAAAGCTTTTTATTTTATCCACGATTTCTGCGGGCTTTTCCATAAACACGACTTCCGCCTCTCTTTCCCTTGGCTGGGTTTGGGGCAGCTCTCCTGCCCCCTCTTTTATTTCCTTAAACCTGTCTTTGGTTGTAATGATGGCCAAATCGCAGACATCGGCGATTTTCTTACCTATCCTCTGGTGGACTTCTTTGGAGGCTTTTCCCAATTCAATCAAACAAGGCATTGCCAGCACCCTTTTCCCGGGCCAAACTTTAAGGTAGTCCAAATGGGACATAACTCCCGAGGGATTGGCAGAATAAGTGGCATCAATAATGTTTAATCCGCCAGTCCCCTCTTTCAGCTGCATTCCTGATTGCCAGGGTTCAATTTGAGCTGCCGCCTTGGCAATCTCTGCCAAGCCCATCCCCAGATATTTAGCGCAGATAGCTGCAGCCAGCATATTATGGATATTATGAATGCCCAATAAGTTAAGGTTAAAAATGGCCTGCTCTCCGTCTTTGGCAACCGCCTTAAAAGAAAGGGCTTCTTTTTCTATTTTAATCTCCTTAGCCCATAAATCGCTTTCTTTTTCAAATAAAGAATAAAATTTAACGTTCTTCAGTCTTGCATTATAATCTTTTATCCTGTCCTTTTTTACGAGAGGATTGTCGTAATTAAATATAGCCAGACCGTCTTCCGGCAAAGATGCCGCTAATTCTCCTCCGCCTTCGGCCGAAAGAAGATTTTCCATGGTGCCAAAGGTCGATAAATGCTGTTCGTTGACTCCGGTTACTATGCCTATCCTTGGTTTGGCAATATCGCATAAAAGCTTTATTCCTCCCTTATTGTAAGCTCCCATTTCAACCACGAAAATATCATATTCTTCGTTCAAATCTCTTAAAATGCGGCGGGAAATGCCTACTTCGGAATTTTGATGCTCTTTGGTTTTTAAAACCTTGTATTTTTTTGCCAGGATAGTCGCCAGAAATTCCTTAGTGGAAGTTTTACCGTAAGAACCGGTAATGCCTATGACCAGTAAGTCCTTAAACCTTTCTCTTTTTTTCTTAGCTTTTCTAATTAACTGTTCCCTTAAGGCCACGGTCAACGGCTGGAAAAGCAAAACTAGAAAAGAAAAAACCAGGGGAGCTAAAATGTCCAAGCCCAACAGATAAAGAGTGAATTTTTTAAGAGAAAATCCGAGATTGAAAAAAACAGTCAAAGCCAACAACTCCAAGGACATGCCGGCGGTCAAAATCAGGCTGGTCTTTCTGGTTAACACCGGAATCTTAAGCGTTTTCCGAAAAGAATGTCTGATCGCTAAAAGGGATTCGAAGAAAAAAATAGCCAAAACGAAATAAAACAAATAAAGATGCGGGTAGAAAAAAATCCCAAAAAGGGCGACTGCCTTAACCGCTAACCAGGGACTTAAAAGCAGTTTTTTTCCTTTTTCTGTCCGGAAATGATCCAAAAACCTGCCAATGTGATATTCTTTCAGCTGCCAAAGCCAAACCCAAAAGAAAAGTTTCTTGGTAAAAACAACCAGCCAGAGAATAGAAATTAAAAACGTCATAGATTATTAATAAAATTTAAAACTTTTTCTGACAAAACATCGGGAGCCTCCAAAT
>CAZALP010000018.1:0-12465 GCA_964486395.1 uncultured Candidatus Saccharibacteria bacterium | reverse complement strand
ATCGCTTTGTAATTTGTCGCTCAGGTATTATACCAAATTTTTAATATCCTTTCAATTTCTTGAGGGCGCGGTGCTCGCGGATTCTGTCCAAAGCCTTGGCTTCAATCTGACGAATTCTCTCCCGGGTCACCCCGAATTCCTTGCCCACTTCTTCCAAGGTGTGAGTAATGCCGTCTTCCAAGCCGAATCTCATTGCCAATATCTTTTGCTCTCTGGGAGTTAAGTCAACCAAAATCTCTTTCAGTCTTTCTTTCAAAAGAGTGCGGGCGGCTTCCAAAGAAGGAGCGATCACTTTTTCGTCTTCAATGAATTCTGCCAAAATGGAATCTTCTTCGTCATCCCCCACCGGGGTTTCCAAAGAAACCGTTTCCTGAGAAATCTTCTGTATATGGTGCACTTTTTCAACGTCTACCCCCATCTCAGAGGCAATTTCTTCTGCCAAAGGCTCTCTGCCCAAATCCTGCAAAAGCCGGCGCCTGACCTGAGTGTACTTGGAGATAGTTTCCACCATGTGAACGGGTATCCTAATGGTTCTGGCTTGGTCTGCCAGGGCTCTGGTAATGGCCTGCCTGATCCACCAGGTGGCGTAAGTGGAAAACTTGTATCCCCTTCTCCAGTCGAACTTCTCCACCGCCCGAAAGAGTCCCAGGTTGCCTTCTTGAATTAAATCAAGCAAAGTCAAATTGGGAGAACGACCAATGTATTTTTTGGCAATGGAAACTACCAGCCGCAAATTTGCCCGGGCTAACTTCTTTTTGGCCTCTTCATCTCCTCTTTCTATTTTCTTTGCCAGCTCTTTTTCCTCTTCCGCCGTCAAAAAGGGCACTTGGCCGATCTCTTTCAAATACATCTGAACCGGATCCAGCCCGGCTTCGGCCGCAGCCCTCAATTTCTCCTTCTTTCCCTCCTCCTTTACTTCCAGAAATTCCCCGGCCTCTTTTATCTCGATTCCCCGCCTTTCCAACTCGTTGTAAAGAAGCTCCAGGCCCGGCATATCTTTCTCTATTTCCGGAAAAACGGACAAAATCTCAGAAAAAGTAATAAAGCCGCGGCTCTCACCTTTTTGAACCAAAGCTTGAATCAGTTCCGGAGTCACCAACGCCTTTCTTCTTCTTGGCTTTGCCGCCTTTTTTTTCTTCTTGGCCCTCTTGGCAACTTTCCTCTTGGCTTTCTTTTTTAATTTTTTCCTCTTGGCTTTTTTCATAAATTGATGAGTTTTTGAGATAATTGTTTGAACTGCCGGATTAGGTTGTCGACTTTCTCGGTATCCTGCTCTTCTTCTGCCTTTTTCAAATTATGGCAGATTTCATTCAGCTTTTCCTTTATCTTCAAACTTTTCATCTCCCGCAGGCAGGTCTTGATTTCGGCCTGACAATCCTCTCCTTCCTCCACTTCGCCCTTGAGAAAAAGATAATTGACAAAATCCTGGTCTTCCGGCAACGAACGGCCTCCTAAAATACGCTGGATCCGTGAAGAGCAGAGGCCCAAACATTCCTCGTCGATCAATTCCATGTTTTCCGGGCTTTTAAGCGCCAGGGAGGCTATTCTTTCTTCCAGCAATTCCTGTCTGGTTTTAGTAGGAAGGGAAGGCGCTTTCTCTTCTTCCTGAAAGCTTTCGGAAAGGACGGGATTTACGCTTTTTAACTCTTCCTCGATCACTTCTTCTTTGACTTCCAGCTTCCTGGCCAATTTTTGAATCCAGTGGGACTGCTCTATGCGGTTGGGAATCTTTTTCAATACTGGCAAAAGAACTTTGGCAATGTCTTTTTTCCCCTGGGGGGATTGGGAATCGAAGCGGGAAAAAGTGGTGTCGAAATAAAATTGGTAAATGTTTTTGCTTTCTTCAATTCTCTTTTGCCATTCTGCAGGGTTTTCAGCCAAAAGGTCGGCGGGATCTTTTTCTTCCGGCATAATCACTATCTTAATGTTGAATCCCTGGGCCTGGGCAAGATCAATTCCTCTCTTGGTGGCATTATCACCCGCCGGATCCATATCAAAAGCGGTCAGCAAATTATCAGAATATCTCTTCAAAATCTTCAACTGGAAAGGGGTCAGGGCCGTACCCGAGGTCGCCACTGCGTTTTCAAAGCCCGCCTGATGGCACATAATGGCGTCAATGTATCCTTCCACCAAAATGCAGAATTCCCTCTTCCTTATTTCCACCTTGGCCTTGTCCAAGCCGTAAAGAACCCGGCTTTTGTCGTAAAGCAGGGTGGCCGGGGTGTTGACGTATTTTGCCGGGTCGTCCGTCTTGAAAACTCTGCCTCCAAACCCCACCACCTGGGAATTCAAATCAAACACCGGAAAAATTATTCTGCCCCGAAACCTGTCAAAAAAAGAGCCCCTTTCGGAGGTTAAGCCCAAGCCGGCTTTCTGGATCTCTTCGTGGGCGTAGCCGCGGGAAGCCAAAAAATCGGAAAGTCCCTGCCAAACCTGGGGAGCGTAGCCCACTCGCCACTTTCGGAGGGATTCCGGCTTCAATCCCCTGCTCAAAAGGTAGCTTTTGGCTTCTTTCCCGACAGAGCTTTCCTCTATCTGCTTTTCAAAAAACCGGCAAGCCAGCTCGCAAATTTCGTAAAGTCTGTTTCTTTCCGTCTTCAGTTTGGGATCCTGTTTTTTTAATTCAACCCCGGCTTTCTGAGCCAATATTCTCAAAGCGTCCCCGAATTCCACTCCCTCTATTTCTTTTACGAAAGCGAAAATATCCCCTCCCTTTTGGCAGCCGAAGCAATGCCAAATTTGCCGCGCGGGGCTGACGAAAAATGAAGGTTTTTTCTCTGAATGAAAAGGACAGCGGGCCCTGTAGTTTTGTCCCGCCTTTTGCAATTTGATATAGCTGCCGACCACCTCGAGTATGTCCAAACGATTTTTAATTTCCTCGATTGGAGAAGACAACATAAACGAATATTTGGGAAGTCCGACCTCCCGAAATTAACGCAATATCAGGAAGTCGAACCTCCAGATTTTTTGGATTTGGAAAAGTAAAAAATGTAAATGATTTCCAAAATGGCCAAGGTATTTAACAAAAACAAAGCGATAAACCACCATTTATGACGGTTCCCGGCCGCCTTCCACAAAGCCACCCCCTTCCAAGGCAATACCCAAAGCAGAATTAAGAATAAATATAGTGAATTCTCTAACATAATCAATTAATTATTTATTTTTCTTTTTCCCAGTTGCCCCGGGGCCAAATTGACATCTGGGGAAAGGGAATCTCCACCCCCTCCTTGTCGAAAGCCGCCTTTAATCTTCTCCTGAATTCTTTAAGGGTGTCCCACTGCTTCAAGGGCTTGGTTTCCCCCAAAACCTTGATTTCAACTCCAGAATCTCCGAATTTATTGGGACCCGGCCCCATCACTTGAATGGGCTTTATTATATAGTCTTTCCAGGGTTCATCTTTTGTCATTTCCTGGCCCACTTTGTTAATCAGCTCCATCACCTTGTCCAGGTCTTCCTTATAGGCGACGCTAATGTCCATATGAGCGCGGGAATAATCTTTGGTTAAGTTGGCAGCCATTTTGAAAGAACCGTTGGGAATGTGATAAACCTTCCCGTCCAAATCGCGCATGACTGTTTTTCTCAAGGTAATGTCTTCCACCCCGCCACAAGTATTATCCAGGCAGACCACGTCTCCCACCCGGTATTGGTTTTCCAAAATGATAAAAAGACCGGCCAAAAAATCTCTGATCATCCACTGAGCGCCAAAACCCAGGGCCACTCCCAAAACCCCGGCTCCCGCCAGAACTGGCCCTACTTCAATTCCGAATTCAGGCAAAATGGTCATCAAAGCCACCAGCCAAAGAACAACTTTCAAAGATCCGGAAAAAATTCTTATCAGAGTATTTTCCCTTTTTTCTTCTGCGCCGTGGTCCACTTCTTTGACAGCCTTCCTTACTGCTCTTTCTATAAAATTCTTGCCAACCCTGTTAATTAAAATCAGGGCACTCAAAACGACCAGAATTTTTATGCCGTGGGCCAAAAGCCAAGAATATAAAGTTTCCAACATATTATTATATTTTATTATATTAATTAATAGTAATTAAATTCAGCTTCTCCCCCTCCTTTTATTATTTTATCTGCCATTTGCATTTCTTTCAATGTTTTACGGATTTATGGCGGAGAGGGCGAGACGAGTTGCCCGAAGGCCTAAGGTAGTTTTACCGTCATCGCCCCAAAAGTAAAAATTTACATACGCCTCAGGCGTATAAAATTTTCACATGCGGAGAGGGCGAGACTCGAACTCGCAAGCCCGTAAAACGGGCTCTAGTTCTCCAGACTAGTGCCTTACCAATTAGGCGTACCTCTCCTTATTTTGGCAAAGAAGCTATTATTCTGGCAATGGCCGGATGCTGAACCGCCAGCTTATAATTCAGCATCTTCAAAACGATAATAAAATCCTCTATCTCTTCTTTCAGAGTTTCTGGCCCCGCAAACACTTCCCAAAACTCATTCCGCAAATTCTTCAAATAATCATTTAATATCTCCCGGTCGGCTTCATCTTTTAGGTATTGAATGATTTTTTTAAACTCTCCTCTGTCCAGCCAGATTCCTTTGCACAAATTGCAAACATCCACCTTGATATTAGAATCCCCGTAATTTACTTCGTAAAGGGGCAGCCTGTCTCTGGGGCAAAGCTTTTTTCCGGGAGAAATCTTAAAATCTTTCTCTCTTTCCCAAAGATCAACATCCAGCCATTTCAAATTTCTGTCTTTGTAATCTTTGGCCCACCTTAATTCCTCCTCCTCAAACCAAAGACCGAGACAATTTGGACAGTAATCTATTTCTACTCCGGAAACTACTGCTTTCTGAAGACCAATTTTACAGAGAGGACATATCATAAAATTTTCGAATATTCGAATGTTATAATTCCAAATATTTAAATCTTTATTTCTCTGAGGGCTCTCACTCTCTCTTCCACTGGAGGATGAGTCATAAACAATTTAGCGATATTATTTCCTTTCAACGGGTTGACAATGTACAGGTGGGCGGTGGCTTCCTGGGCGGATTTCATCGGAGTCTTGTCAGAAGCAATCTTTTGAAGAGCTAAAGCCAGTCCTTCGGGGTTTCCGGTAAGCCCGGCTGCCGAAGCGTCTGCTAAAAATTCTCTTTTCCTGGAAACTGCCATTTGGATAAGTATAGCTCCAATTGGAGCTAAAATGGCCGCCGCTATGCCAAATAAAGCCAAATATCCTCCCTGCCTCCTGCCGCCAAAAATGCTCGACCAGATAAACATGCGGGATAGGATCGCCACGAACCCCACTAAAACCACAATCATAGTCTGCAGCAGCATGTCTTTGTTTTTAACATGAGACAGCTCGTGGCCAATCACTCCCTCGATTTCTTTTGGGCTTAATTTCTGCAAAAGCCCCTGAGTCAAAGCAATCACCGCATGATTTTTATCTCGGCCGGTGGCGAAAGCATTGGGCTGCGATTCTTTAATAAAATAGATCTTGGGCAGGGGCAGGTTGGCTTTTTGGCATAGATTCCTGACCGTTTTATAAATTGCCGGGTTTTCTGACTCCTTGATTTCTTTTGCCCGGGCCATTTTCAGAACAATTTTGTCAGAAAACCAATAGCTGACAAAACTCATAACCACGCTGAAAATAACGGCAAAATATAAAATTTCCACGCTGCCAAAAAGATAGCTGAATAAATAACCCACTCCGATGACAAAAACAAAAAACCCCGTAAGTAAAAGTGATGTCTTTTTAGTCATTTCGATTTAATTGTATAACAAAACCCCTGCCAAAACAAGGGTTTCGTCGCGGTTTTTAATTTTTAGTTTTTAGTTTTATCAGTATCCCATGTCCATGCCGCCCGGCATACCGCCAGCTCCTTTTTCTTTCTTCTCCTCCGGCTTCTCGGCAATCACGCATTCCGTCGTCAAAAACATGGAGGCAGCGGAAGCCGCATTTTCCAGAGTGGTCCTGACGACTTTTGTGGGATCAATCACGCCCGCCTGAATTAAATCCTTATACTCCATGGTATGAGCGTCAAAACCAAAGGGATCCGCTTTTTCCAAAATTTTGGCCGTCACCACGGCTCCGTCAAGCCCGGCATTTTGCGCAATTTGCCTGACCGGACCCTCAAGAGCTTTCTTTAAAATATCCAAACCGGTTTTTTCGTCGCCCGTCAGTTTGATTTTTTCCAAAACGGTCGCCGCCCTCAAAAGCGCCGTCCCTCCGCCGGGCAAAATGCCTTCTTCTACCGCTGCTCTCGTGGCGTTGAGAGCGTTTTCCGTTTTCTTTTGTCTGGCTTTTTGTTCGATTTCCGTGGCGGCTCCCACTTTGATGACTGCCACCCCGCCTGATAATTTAGCCAATCTTTCCTGAAGTTTTTCTTTGTCAAAATCTGAAGTGGTGGTTTTAATTTCGTTTTTGATTTGTTTAATTCTGGCATCGATAATCTCTTTTTTGCCTTTGCCTTCGACGATAGTGGTGGTTTCTTTCTTGGCAACCACGCGCCTTGCGTGACCGAGCATACTCAAGTCAATTTTGTCGAGTTTCAAGCCGACTTCCTCGGAAATTACTTTGGCTCCCGTAACAACGGCAATATCTTCCAGCATTTCCTTCTTGCGGTCGCCAAAGCCGGGGGCTTTTACAGCCAATGCTGAAAATATGCCGCGGAGTTTATTAACCACTAAAGTGGCCAAAGCATCGCCTTCAATTTCATCTGCGATGATAACCAATTCCTTTTTGCCGGTTTGAGCCACTTTTTCCAATATGGGCACTATTTCCTGCAAAGAGGAAATTTTCCTGTCGGTAACTAAAATGTAGGGATCCTCCAAGGCCGCTTCCATTCTTTCTGTATTGGTAATCATATAAGGTGAAACATAACCTCTGTCAAACTGCAAGCCTTTAACGATTTCTTTCTCCAGGCCGAATTTTTTAGATTCCTCCACCGTGATGACGCCGTCTTTGCCAACTTCGGAAACGATTTCACCGATTAAATTGCCCACTTCGGGATCCAGGCTGGCAATGGTCGCCACTTGAGCAATTTCCTCTTTTTGGGAAATCGTTTTTGATTGATTCTTCAAATAATCGATAACCGCTTCTACTCCTTTTTGGATACCCCTCTTGATGGCCAGGGGGTCTGCGCCCGCCGCCACATTTTTAATGCCCTCCGAAACAATGGCTTTGGTCAAAACCATTGAGGTGGTGGTGCCGTCGCCCGCCGCGTCGCTGGTTTTTTCGGCCACCTCTTTAACCATTTCCACGCCCAGCTGTTCCACTTTGTCCTCCAGTTCCGTTTCTTTAGCGATGCTGACGCCGTCGTCGGAAATATCGGGAGCGCCGAAACCCTTATCCAAAACGACCAATCGGGCTTTGGGCCCCAAAGTAACTTTTACCGCTTCCGTCAATTTATCTATGCCAGCCAATAATTTTTTTCTGGCATTTTCGCTGAATAAAATTTGTTTTGCCATAGTTTTGTAATTTTGGTTTTATTATTTGGAATTTGCCATTTTGGCTTATTCCAAAATGGCCAGTATATCTTCCTCCTTCGCTATAAGATATTCTTTGTCGTTGACCTTTATTTCGTTTGGCCCGTATTTGGTAAACAAAACCTTGTCTCCGGACTTTACTTCCAGGGGAATTACCTTGCCAGCCGAGGTTTTTCTGCCGGGACCCACGGCTATTACTTTTCCTTGTTCGGGGCGTTCTTTCTCTGCGGTCTCGGGCAGCAAAATGCCGGCTTTGGTTTTTTCCTCTTCTTTTACGGGCTCTATTAAAATGTGATCTGATAATGGTTTAATGCGCATAAATTTATAATATATTAATGATTAATATTAATGATTAGCAGTCACGGTCGCTAAGTGCTAATTTCTCTATAACAATATATATCAACCCAAAACCCCTTGTCAAGAGCGTGAACCTCCTGGAGGTTCACGCTATTCATTGCAGTATGTTCTTCAAATATTGTCCGGTGTAGGATTTTTTATGGCGGGCAATTTGTTTAGGCATGCCTTGGCAAACGATATATCCGCCGCCCTCCCCTCCTTCCGGCCCCAAATCGATAATCCAGTCGGCATTTTTTATTACGTCTAAATTATGCTCAATAATAAGTACCGTATTTCCTTTATCAACCAAACCGCGCAATACTTGAATTAATTTCTTAATGTCATCGAAATGCAGCCCCGTCGTCGGTTCATCCAATATATATAAACTTTTACCGGTAGCCTTACGGGACAATTCAGTAGCGAGTTTGACTCGCTGAGCCTCCCCGCCTGACAAAGAGGGAGCCGCCTGCCCCAAATGAATGTACCCCAAGCCGACATCGTTCAAGGTCTTCAATTTTTCGTAAAGACCGGGGATTGCCTTGAAAAATTGCAGGGCCTCTTCCACCGTCATTTCCAAGACATCGGAAATGTTCTTTCCCCGGTATTCCACGGCTAAGGTTTCTTTGTTGAATCTCTTCCCTTTGCATTCCGAGCACTGAACATAAATGTCGGGCAAAAAGTACATTTCTATTTTCTTTATGCCCTGCCCTTCGCAGGATTCGCATCTTCCGCCTTTGACGTTAAAGGAAAAGCGGCCCGCCTGATATCCCCTGACTCTGGCTTCCTTGGTTTTGGTGAAAAGATCTCTGATATAGGAAAAGCAGCCCGTGTAAGTGGCGGGGTTGGATCTTGGAGTCCTCCCAATGGGAGACTGATCCACCAAAACAACTTTGTTTAAGTTTTCGATTCCCTGAATGCTTTGGTGCTTTCCCGGCTCCTCTTTGGCATGATAAAACTTTTTTAATAGGGCTCTGGCCAAAATGTCGTTCACTAAAGAGCTCTTTCCCGAGCCCGAAACCCCGGTGATGCAAACGAATTTTCCCAAGGGAATTTTAACGTCGATGTTTTTCAGATTGTGCTCTTTGGCGCCTTTAATGGTCAGCCATTTTTTGATTTCGGAAATCCCGCGGGATTTCCGAAATCCAGACATCTCAACTTTTTTCCTGCCGGCTAAGTAGTCTCCGGTCAAAGTTTTTGATTTTATCAGTTGGCTTGGGGTGCCTTCGAAAGTGATGCGGCCTCCGTGCTTGCCGGCCCCCGGCCCCACATCAATTACCCAGTCGGCCGAACGAATGGTTTGGCTGTCGTGCTCCACCACTACCACGCTGTTCCCCAAATCCCTGAGCTTGTTCAAAGTTTCAATCAACCTTTTTTGATCCCTGGCGTGAAGTCCTATGGAAGGTTCGTCTAAAATGTAAAGGACGCCGGTCAGTTTTGAGCCAATTTGAGTGGCCAGCCTTATGCGCTGCTCCTCTCCCCCGGCTAAAGTGCCGGCTTTCCTTCCCAGGGTCAGATAATCCAAGCCGACGTCGATCAAGAACTGCAAACGATTGAGAATTTCCTTGACAATGGGCTGGGATATTTTTGATTGACCATCGGAGGTTTTCTTCTGAAAGTCCTCCAAAAACTTCCGGGCCTCTTTTATGCTCATAGAAACCACGTCGTCAATTGATTTCCCGTCCACGGTGACCGCCAGAACTTCATGCTTCAGTCTTTTCCCTTGGCAGACTTCGCATTTTTTCTCCACCATATACTGCTCTATTTCTTGGCGGGTGTAATCGGAATCCGTCTCATGGTAGCGCCTCACCAAATTGGGAATGACTCCTTCGAAGCGCCCGTCGCCGTAGAGAATCAATTTAATAATTTTCTTTGGCAAATCTTTCATCGGCACATCCAAATCAAAATCGTACTTTTTGGCTAAATCCTGAAGCTGCCACCAAAAGTACCCCTGCCTCCCTATTTTATGAGAAGCATGGGCCCAAGGAAAAATAGCACCCTCCGAAATGGTCAAATTATCGTTGGGTATAACCAAATCGGGATCAACTTCCAGTTTTTGTCCCAAACCCTGGCAAGCGGGACAAGCTCCGAAAGGAGAATTGAAGGAAAAAAGCCGAGGCTCAATTTCCGGCAAAGAGACACCGCACTTCTCGCAGGCAAACAACTCTGAAAAAACTAAATCCTTTTGCTTCAAGCTTACAATGGCTGTACCCTTTCCCAATTTTAAAGCCGTCTCAATGGAATCCACCAGTCTAGGCTTATCCAGCTCTTCGTCTAACACCAGCCTGTCTACCACCACTTCAATATTATGCTTCTTTTTTTTGTCCAAAGTTCTTTCCAAAACTTCCTCCACCCTGTGAATTATTCCGTCTAATCTCACCCTGACAAAACCGGCTCTTTGTATTTCTTCCAAAATTCCCCGGTGCTCGCCTTTTTTTCCTTTAACCACAGGCCCCAAAACTAAAAACTCGGTATCTTTTGGAAGCTGCAGAATCTGCTCTGTGATTTGATCCACCGTCTGCCGGGAAATTTCTTTTCCGCATTTGGGACAATGGGGAATGCCGATTCTGGCAAACAAAAGACGGAGATAATCGTAAATCTCCGTAATGGTTCCTACCGTGGAGCGCGGGTTGTGGCTGGCTTTTCTTTGGTCGATGGAAATGGCAGGAGAAATTCCCTCAATTTTATCCACATCGGGCTTGTCCATCACTCCCAAAAACTGCCTGGCGTAAGCTGACAAAGATTCCACGTACCTTCTTTGGCCTTCGGCGTACAAAGTATCAAAAGCCAAAGAGCTTTTCCCGGAGCCCGAAATCCCGGTAATGACCACCAGTTTATTTTTGGGAATATCAAGACTGATATTTTTTAAATTATGAACTCTGGCCCTTCTGATTTTTATGAAATCGCTTGCCATGAGATGTTAATTATTATACTCCAAATGTTAACCCTTGGCAAGAGGGAAAATTTAAGCTAAGATAACAGGTATGGAGAAATTCAAGTATTTGGCGAAAAATAAGATATCTAATCTTCCAAAAACTCCCGGCGTTTACGCCTTTCTGAAGAGCCGGAAATTTCTATACATCGGCAAAGCGGTCAATCTTCGCGACCGCGCCAAGCAACACAAGAAATTGCTCGGCTTAGCCGAGCAAGTAGCCTATGTTGAGACGGCTTCGGAAACCAAGGCTTTGCTGCTGGAAGCCAAACTTATTAAAAAATACCAGCCAAAATATAACGTCGGCTGGAAAGACGACAAAAATTATTTTTACGTCGGCGTTACCAAAGAAGAATTTCCCAGAGTGTTTATCACCCACCAACCGAAAGTTCAAATAACTCACGGCCGTAAGTTATTTAAAAGTGATTACATAGGACCTTTTGTTAATGGGCGAGAATTAAAACAAGCCCTTAAAGATTTAAGAAAAACACATCCCTACCGCACCTGCAAAACTTTGCCGAGGAAGCCCTGTCTTTGGTATCATCTTAACCAGTGCCCTGCGCCCTGTTTATTCAAGAGCAGAAGGATAGAGGCCTATGACATATCAAACATCCAAGGAAAAGAAGCTACCGGCTCTATGGTAACTTTTATCAACGGTAAGCCGAGTAAAAGTTTTTATCGGAAATTTAAAATCAAGGGGGCGGCTGAGCCGAACGACGTGGCAATGCTGAAAGAAGTTTTATCACGAAGGTTTAACCATCCGGAATGGGGCCTGCCCGATTTAATTCTGATTGACGGCGGCCGAGCCCAGCTTAACGCCGCAATAAATATTTTAAATCAGCCTAAATTAGCCAAATTATCCTCAATCGGCGTCTTGGCTTTGGCTAAAAGGAAAAATGAGCTATATATGAAAAACCTGGAAACGCCAATTCTTTTGAAAAATTTACCCAGAGAAATTTTCAATTTAATCTTGCAGCTGCGAGACGAAGCCCACAGGTTTGCGCGAAAATATCACCATCAATTGAGAAAAAAGCATTTGCTAGAATAAACATTATTTGCTATTATAAAAACGACGCAGGATTTCCCCCCTTCTTTTAGAAACCCACGGTTTCTAACTCTTCGCTGTTTTTCTAAACGTGGGGAACCCAAAATTTATTTCATAAATTTTCTGTGCGCAGACTTTTAATCACAATTGTCTCCGGAATCCTGGGAATTTGGCTGGCGACCCTCTTTATTCCCGGAGTGGCGTTTTACGGTTCCTGGAAAACGCTGCTGCTAACCGGCTTAATTTTAGGGTTGATAAATTTTTTCATCAAGCCCATTCTGAATTTCATCACCATCCCCCTAAGAGCGCTGACTTTCGGGCTTTTCGGCCTGATAATAAACATGGGGATTATCTGGATAGTGGACATTTTGTTCAAAGAGCTGGTCATTGCCGGCCTCCTTCCCCTAATTTGGACCACTCTTCTCTTATGGGGACTGGGTTTTGTCCTGCCCTTCCTTTTCCCAAAAAAGTAAAGATCTGAAAAATAATACATATGCAAAACTTTCTGCCAATTTTTCAAATCATAATCTCAGTTGTTCTTATGGTTTTGATTCTCCTCCAACAAAGAGGAACCGCTTTGGGTTCCGCCTTTGGGCAGGAAAGCGGAGCTTATGCTACCCGAAGAGGAATCCAAAAGAAAATATTCTGGGCTACGATAGCGGCAGGCTGTCTTTTTGTGCTTTCCGCCTTAGCCAACCTTATTATATAAATAAT
>CAZALP010000017.1:0-12686 GCA_964486395.1 uncultured Candidatus Saccharibacteria bacterium | reverse complement strand
TCTTATTTCGTTTTCTCTGCCAATAACAGGATCCAATTTCCCTGCCTGGGCAAGCTGGGTAAGATTCCTAGCGTATTTTTCCACTACCTGGTATTTGGTCTCGGGAGCGGGATCGGTAATCCTTTGACCTCCCCTGATCTGATTCAAAATCTTCAAAGCGTCTCCATAATTCAGCTTTCCGAACTCCATAGTGGCAGTGCCCCTGCCCGGTTGGAAAAAGCTGGCCTTCTCCAAAATTTCCTTGGCTTTGGTCTGAGTATCCAGCAAAGCCAGGAAAAAGTGCTCCACTGAAATAAAGTCGTCGTTCATTTTCATCGACTCCTGGCGGGCCCTTTCCAGGACTTTGGCCATATCTTGGGTAAGATAAAACTGGCCGAAGGACTGAGGAGCGGCAATGTTGGGGATTTTTCCCAAAGCAACTTGAGTCTTCTTTTTCAATCCCTCTATATCCACTCCCAATTTCTGAAGCAAAGTTAAAACCACGCTTCCCTCCTGACTAACCAAAGCCAAAAGCAGATGCAGAGCGTCAATTTGCTGCTGCCCTTGCTCCCTAGCAATATCTTGGGCCATTAAAATGGCCTCTTGCGCTTTGTGAGTAAAATTTCCTCCGTTCATATTTCAATATAAATTTAACACAAAATCTTTAAAAAATCAAGAGCTTGGCTCAAAACCAAACTCTAAAATCTAAAAATAATCTCACGGATTATTTACTCTGATCGTTTACCAAGGGTAACGGTGATAATTTTTTCTTTTTCATCTCTTAAAACCAACAGAACTACCTTATCTCCAGGATTATATTTCATAATAATTTTGGCCAAAGAATTAGTTGTAGTGATTTTCTCATTGTCGAATTCCAAAATGATGTCTCCTTCCCGAAGCCCTGCCTTGTCGGCAGCAGAATCGGGCACTATGGCAGGCTCCCCTTGGCCTACCACAATCCAGGCCCCGTAATCTACAGGCAAGTCGTTTTCTTTCTGAACTTCTTCTGTAACCATTACATACCTCACTCCCAAAAAGGGATAAACTATTTTGCCCAAAGTTTTTACCTGCTCGATGTCTTTTTTGGCTTTGTTGACGGGTATGGCAAAACCGATGTTCTGAGCTCCCATCACGGTAGCAGTATTTATCCCTACAACCTCCCCTTGCAAATTTAAAAGCGGCCCGCCGGAATTACCCTTATTAATGGCAGCGTCCGTCTGGATAACATCTTCAATGGTCTCCACGAACCCCCCTCCGGAAGCTGTAATCGTTCTACCTAGGCCCGAAATTACGCCCACTGAAACAGAATTCCTAAATTCTCCCAAAACATTGCCTATGGCCACCACGGTCTGGCCCATTTGCAGCTGGTCTGAGTCTCCCAGCTTAACCGTGGGAAAAGTTTTTGACAATAGATTCCCCTCTTTATCGATGACCTTTTCCCTTGAGATTTTCAATATGGCCAAATCCTGAACGGGATCCTTAGCCAAAACCCGGGCCGGAAACTTTCTGCCATCGTTAGTCAAAATGGTATAGTCTGCTTCCTCATCCAAAACCACGTGCTTGTTGGTTAAAATCAGGCCGTCTTCGGAAACTATAAAACCCGTTCCCCCGCCGATTTCTTTTTTCTCAGTGCCTATCTGGCGCTGTCCGGGTATCTGGATATCAAAGAAAGGGTTGTCGCCGAAAGGATTGTAATAATATTGTTCAAAAATGGGCATATCTTTGGTAATGACGATGCTGACCACGGCCGGAGAAACCTCCTTAACTATATTAATGATTTTTTCTTCCTGCGAAGTCTGGGGGATATATTCCTTCTCAACGATTTTTTCGACTTTTTGAACTCCGGGAAAATCAGAAAGGTAATTTTTGATATCCAGATAAAAATAGGTGCCGGAAATCAATCCCGCCCCAAAGCCAAAAACGGAAGAAATAAAAACGGTAGAAACTATCAGCCAAAAAATTTTATTTTTCCAAAATTTGGGAAATTTCATTGTCGTTTCTTCTTTTGGTAATCCTCAATGGCCATTTTCAGCCCCGTTTGGGCCAGTTGAGCGCAGTGTACTTTCATTGGCGGCAAGTCGCCCAACTTACTGCTAATATTTTTATAGCCAACCGTTAGGGCTTTTTCAAGGGTTTTTCCTTTGGCTAATTCGCAAATCATATCGGAAGCGGCTACAGCTGCCGCGCATCCTAATGTCTCAAATTTTACATCTTCAATTATTTCCTTTCCTTTTTCTTTCTTGACTTTGATGTAAATCCGCATAACGTCCCCGCATCTTAAATTTTCCGTGTCGCCAACGCCAGAAGCATTCTTAATCTTCCCCAAATGCTTAGGATGAAGAAAATGTTCAATGATTTCTTTTGAATAATGTGATTTCATATTATTTATATCCCGATATTTCTCTTAGCCTTTTTACTACGGAAGGCAAAACCTTTAAAAACTTCTCAATCTCTTTTTCGGTAGTGAATTTCCCCAGGCTTATGCGCAAGGATCCGTGGGCCTGCTCTTGGGAAAGGCCCAATGCCAAAAGCACATGGGACGGTTTCAAGCTCTTGGAAGAACAAGCCGAGCCCGTAGAAACTGCTATCCCTTTTTGGTCCAAAGCTATCACTAAAGCTTCTCCCTCTACCCCTTTAAAACTGATGTTAATGTTGTTTGGCAATCTCAGTTTCGGAGAACCGTTCAACCTAGAATCGGGAATGATTTTCGTAATTCTTTTAATTATCTTGTCTCTCAACTGTCTAATTCTAATATTTTGGATTTTGAGTTTTGGATTTTGGATTTCTTCGACGGCTTGGCCCAAGCCGACAACGCCCGCCACGTTTTCCGTCCCCGATCTCAACCCTCTCTCGTGGCCGCCGCCATAAATTATGGGTTTCAAGGGCACTCCTTTCCTAACAAACAAAGATCCTACGCCCTTTGGTCCGTAAATCTTATGAGAACTTATGGTCAGCAAATCCACTCCTAAATTTTTCACATTACAATCCAAATAATTTACCGCTTGGACAGCATCGGTGTGGAAATAAATTTTGGGTTTTGGATTTTGGGCTTTGGATTTAAGAAATTGGCCAATTTCAGCTACAGGCTGCACGGTGCCAATTTCGTTGTTGGCATACATTATGGAAACCAAAACCGTGTTGGGCCTTATGGCTTTTTTCACCTGATCTGGATCCACCAGGCCTTCTTTTGTCACCGGCAAATAAGTTACTTCTACTCCTCTTTTTTCTAAAATTTGGCAGGGCTCCAAAACGGCGTGGTGCTCAATTTGAGAGGTAATGATATGATCTCCTTTTCCGACCAAACCGAAAATAGCCAAGTTGTTGGCTTCGGTAGCGGATCCCGTAAAAACGATTTCCGTGGCGTCGCAACCCAAAAAATTAGCCAATTTTTCCCGGGCCTCATCCACAGCTCCCAAAGCTTTCTGACCAAATCCGTGAATGGAAGAAGGATTGCCGAAGTCCTTTTTAAAATAAGGAGACATCGCTTTCAGAACATTGGGGTCGACGGGAGTTGTAGCTGCGTAGTCTAAATAAATTTTTGCCATAAAATTATTTTACCAAATAAGGCCAAAATACGAACACAGGGATTCCCCCGACCCCCTACTTTTAGAAACCTTCGGTTTCTAACGGTCGCCTAAGGCGACCTGTTTTTCCAACACGGGAGAATCCCTATTTTGTCCTTATTTTACCAAATAAGGCCAAAATATTAAAATTCCGATGGCTAGAGCTCCCAGGCAGGCCAAAAAGACGGCGCCGGCCGAAATATCCTTGATTACCTTGATTCTCGGGTCGTGGTCCGGCTGCAGAAAATCCAAAACTCTCTCAATGCGGGAATTAATCAATTCCAAAGTCATTACCAAAGTAATGGTCAATATCAAAATGACTTTCTCGAAAAGAGAAATTTTAAACCAAAACATAAAAAAAATCACTGCCGCTGCCGCCAGACAAAAAATCCGGAAAGTCTGCTCGGAAAAAGCAAATCTTAATCCCGCAAAAGCATAGCCAAAACTTTTTAATAGCTTTTTAAAATTAATAATCATTTAAGGCTTTTTTCTAAATTTTTCTGTAGGGAAAAACCCCATATATTTTCCCAGCATCAATCTGGTTTGTGCTTCAATAGCCGGAATTGCTCCGAAAATTATCAAAGAAAAGGGAAGAAAAACCCATTGGCTCACCATAAGCATGGTTTTGCGACGACTAATGGGAAAAGGGCTCCACCTTAGCAGCAAAGTACTGACCACCACGCAAGCCAACAACCCGATCAAAGCAAAAGTCAGTAAATTGCTGGTGGCTTGAGGAAGATTGTAAGAAAGCAAAGTGCTGTTAAATTCGCTGCCTCCCAAAAGAAGAGGCAACCAGCCCAAACAAAGCAAAAGCAAGGCATTGGTCCCCCAGGCCCAGAAAGATTCCAAAAGCAAAAAAGCATAGCGGAATTTTTTGTAAAAGGGTATTTTTTTGTTTTTCCAAAAACCGAACAAAAGATAGGGAATTCCCTCGGACCCCCAAGCCCACCTGCGTTGCTGTTTGTACTGATTGACGGCGGTCCTGAAAGTATTCTTGGCCACGCAGGAATCCATTGATAAAGGGTAATGAATAGGAATTATCTGGTAGTCGCCGTCATAGAATAAAAAAGCTTTCCAGAAAGCTCCGGCGTCTTCTGATACCACGTTGGGCTGCCAGAAATTCATATCCACCAATGCCTGGAAAGGCATGGAGTGGGAAGAGTACGTCGTAACTTTTTCTGGCCGTTGTTGCTGCATCATTTGCCAGAAAACATTAGAAGAAGAAACCACTCTGGAAAAAAAGGGCGCCTCTAAAATGTTGTTGAAATAAAGGGGAATGGGCTGAAAACTGGATCTGAGGGCGTTAGGGGAAGTTAAGTAGTAATAAGTCAGGCAGCTGAAATATTGAGGAAAAACCTGGGTATCGGCGTCAAAACAAGAAACAATGACATTTTGGTAAGGAATCTTCAAGGGGTCGATAATTTTTTCTTTCGCCTCTTTGCCGGCCCAGCACTCATTGGAACCCTTGCCGGCAATTTCCCCCTCAATTCCTTCAGGGTGAACAGTAATCAACAATTTGAAAAACTTATCCCCAAATTCTCTTTTAATTTCTTTAGCAATCTTTCTAGCCTCCTCCCCGGCTCTCTCTTCCATTCCCAAAACCACTATTATCCTTTCTTTGGGATATTTTGCCCTGGCCAATGCCTTAAAAGAACCCCTCAGTACCGGCAAGTTTTCTTTGTAGGTGGGGAAAATAACCAAATGGTAAATTTTTCTCCAGTCGGTGGCCGGCAACAAACTCAATTTTTCTTGCCAGTCTTCTTCCAAATTATTTTTCATTTTCCTGTAGGCCGCTATTAAATGAACGGCAAAATGAGTAGTCCTTAATACCCAATAGACGCAAAAAATAATGATGAAATAGGCGGTAAAAGCGGGAAAAAGCCAAGAAAACAAAATCATGCCGATCAGGGTAAACCAAACCAGGGAGCCCGGCAATATTTCAAGGGCCCGATAAATTCTTCTTTCTCTCCGATTTTTCAAATCAGTCGCCCTCCCCACATCAAGATAATACTTATGAGATTTTGTAGCCATTAAAATAATTTCTTGGCTTCTTGCCAAATTTCCGGTTGTCCTTGTTTCTCTTTCAGCCAGTACCACCATTCTGCGCCCCAAAGATAAAACTTATTCAATCCTGTCTTTTTTGCAAATTCGATATTTTCTTGGAATTTCTCTAAACTCATTGTTTTTCTCTGTTCTTCGAGGTTACAATTTGTAATTCCCCTAGGGCACCAAGGCTCTGCCTGAAGCTCGCCGATAAACACTTCCTTGCCAAAAAACTTTCTGATAATCTGTGATTTCTTCCAGTAAAAAACGGGGCGCAATGGATAAGTGACGTAAGTTTTAATTTCCTCGAACCAAACCCTACGATGTAGGGTGGAACTGACGATATCCCCCAATCTGGCAGCGGTAATCCACAAAGAAAACTCTCCGCTGTCAGAAATAATGACGGGCCTTTCCGGGTCTAAAGATTTTACCAGATTTATTTCTTTTTTCAAGAAATTTTTATCAGGCCACCAGTCGGGGCACTCTCCGAAGGGAAATAAAGGCTCGTTTTCCACCTGCCAAGCCCGTACAGAGACCCGACCTCTGTACCTTAATACAATCTCCTCAATTAACTCTAAAATCTCTTTCTGCTGCTTTTCTTTTTCCAGATCTTTCGCCCAATGGGGAACGCGGCACTCTGGCCAGTGGCCGGTTTTCATGCCCACCACCAAAAGAATTTCAACTCCTTCCTTTTCGGCTTTCTCAATCTGCCAATCCAAATCTTCAAAATAATATTTATCTTCTTCTTTCTCAATTAAATCCCACTGGCTGATTATCTTAATTTTTTTAACGCCGAGGTCGTCAATTATAGCAGAATAGTTTTTCTGCCAATCCAGTCCCAAATATTCAGCGTGCCCTTGAGAAAAATTAATTCCCCAAGAAATTTCTTCAGCTTGAGGAGCCGATCCAATGGAAAAATAGCCGACAACAGCTAAAACAAAAGCTAAAACTCCAAGTAAAATTTTCTTAAAAACTTTCATCTTATTTAAAAGCTAAAATGGCCAATCCTCCGCCAATGAGCAAAATAGCGGCTATTTTCTGAAAAAATACTTCTCGGGAAACTTCTTCTTTCAAAATCTTGGGGAATTTCAAGGAAATAACAAGGGCAAAAATAAACAAAAAGGCATACTGAGTGCCCATCAGGGCGTTAACTACGGAAACGTAAACCAAAGGTGCCAAAGCCACCGCCCAATTCTGCAAAATATTGGCTCCGGCTCCCGCTGTCTGGTTGGAAAGAAAAATAAGAGTAGTTTTCAAGGAAGAAGCTTCTCTTTTTTTGAAAACCTCTTCCTTAATTTCCTTGAAAAATAAAAAAAGCAAAACAATGCCGGCCAACAAAGCCCCTATTCTTATCCAAATGAAGCCAGACCAAAAAGGCTGGACCATATACACATATTTGGCCAAAACCATATAAAAGGAGAGAGTGGCGGCGGCCACGGCGGAAATCTTCAAGCTTTCCCAAGGAATCTTCTTGCCCTTTTTGGAGGTAATTATGAAGCTTCCCGAAATCAAAAGCAAAAAAGACAAAAATTCCCAGGGGCCCAATATTTCTTTCCCTCCTGAAAATACATATATCAAGAAGAAAGTGAAAATCGGCAGCAATCCTCCGATAGCCGGCACTATCCTTGAGGCCTCAAAAATCCGCAAACCTTTGTAAAACCAAAGGAGACCTATGATAAAAAAGAAGCCCGAAGCCAAGCCCAAAAAAACGTAAAAAAATCCGGGGAATATAAAATTAACAAAAGGAATAAGCAACAAAGCCAGCGCCTGAAGAATTCCAATGTAGAAAGCGTAAACTTTGGGACTGGGAATGGGGCCCACTAAAAGGTACTTATCCACCAAAAAAACAACGGCCAGAATGAAATAAGCAGAAATGGTAACGACTAGCCACAACATATTTTTTCGATATTATGGGTGCCCAACTTTTCCCCCTCAATAAAGCCCTGTATGGCAGCTTCGGCCAGGTATCCATGCTCCAGCCAGTCAAACAGCCATTGGTCAACATACTTTAAGTTTCTCTGTTCAAAG
This sequence comes from uncultured Candidatus Saccharibacteria bacterium, assembly GCA_964486395.1. GTDB lineage: Bacteria > Patescibacteriota > Minisyncoccia > Minisyncoccales > MHMH01 > CAYYJV01. Next base: position 5,073 of record CAZALP010000017.1, on the reverse strand, counting down.
CCGTATCCCGACTTTAAAAGCCACCTTTTGTTAAATTCTTCCTGTGAGCCGATCGGCGGAGCTATGATAATGGGCAGGCCCAAAGCCGAATAAAAGGAAAGTTCGGAAGGCTTGGTCCATAAAATATCGGTCTTGCGCAATGCCTGATTGAACTTTTGAAAATAGGTTTCCATATCTTCTTCAAAGATTATCTCTGTGCCCGGAGCATTCTTTGAAAAATAATCCCTAACCTCTTTTCTGATGCCAGCCACTAGAATTACCTTAACTTCTCTTTTTTGAATTCTGGGCGCTAAATTCTTCACTATTTTTATTCCAATTTCTTTTTGGGCTCCCGCTCCTCCCACGGCAAACATTACCGTTAAAAGATGATCTGATTTTTCCGGCAGCTTTCCCAACTTGAACTCAATCAGCTCTTGGTATTTCTGAAAATAATTGCTTCGATGGTCCAAGTTGACTATCCTTTGCCTTAAATCTTCCTTCAAAATTTCCATTTCTTCTGAGCCAATATTTTCTTTGGGCAAAGGATACCCGGTCAAGAAAATGTTTTCTTTTCTCACTCCGTAAAGCTTCAGTCGCTCCACCACTCTGGGAGTGGGAGCAAAATACTTAATCTTGCTCTTTTTCGGCTTTAGAGGCGCCCAGGTTCTCGAGATATCGGTATCGCAAACGACGCAATAAATGTCTCCCGGATATTTAAAATGCTCGGCCATAAAAACTACCGTAAAAAAGGTGCCAATCAAGGGCAAAGGCTTTTTGCTTAACTTTTCAATTAAATGCCGGCCCCAGCCTTGTTTGATGAGAGCCAAAGTTTGTTTCAATTGAAGGTTCGGCGCCGACAAATCCCTTTTGGGGTAAAACGCCAAAATTCTTTGCAGTCTGTCAAAAAGCCCCCAAACTATTTTGCCGACAACGGGAACCCTTCTAAGCCTGGAAATGAATTCGTATCCAGCCTTAGCTTTTTCCCACATCTTTCTGTCTTTTTCGATAATCCCCGGATAATCGTTGGCGTTTATCACTTTTCCGTCCAAAGCCAAATGCCTCAAAGGGTAAGCGGTCCTTTGATGACCATAACCCATGCTAACGGCTACCACCCAAGCTTTTCGATTATTTGATCTTATCATTATTTTATTTTAGCACAAAAAAAATCTTCTTGACATTTTCAGGTTTAAAATTAAGATAAATAAAGCAAAGTTCTTTTAAAATTTAAGGAGGGAGAAAATGGAAGATATCCAAGTTCCTGAAATTTTACCAATTTTACCTATGGCTGATTTGATCTTGTTTCCAGGATTTCCTGAAATAATTATGGTTACTCATGAAAGCAGTAAAAAATTATTAAGATTTGTAATCGAAGGAGAAATAAATTTATTGGGAATGGTAGCTCGAAAACCCCAACAGGAAGAAACATTTTTTGAAATAGGCACAGTGGCTGAAATCACCAATATTAAATTCTTAGAGTATTCTCTTTTTGGCAAACGATATACCACCGTCGGCCTCAGAGGTATTACCAGATTTAGAATAAAACAAATTTTAAAAGATGATCCCTTTTATATTGCTGAAATTGAATTATTGCCTGATAAAATCAGTAAAGCCAATGAAGTTGAAGCTTGGACTGAAACAGTAAAATCTAGTTTTATGAAAGCCTTGAACCTTTTAGAAGAGATTGGCCAACTGCCTTCTAACAAAGAGGAACTCTTAGCTGAAATTGCCGAAATCAGAGAGCCGGGGGAAGCGGCCTATTTTGCAATTTTACCCCGTTTTTTCTGGAAAATAACTTTAGAAGATAAGCAAAAAGTTCTAGAAATTACTGATGTTAGAGAAAGATTAATTAAAGTTTATGATCTTTTAGAGGCTCAGATAGCTAGATTAGAGGTTCGCAAAAAAATAGAGGCCAGGGCCCAAAGAGCTCAAAGAGAATATATTCTTAGAGAACAAAAGAGAGCTATTGATGAAGAATTGGGGGAAGAATCAGAAGAAATAAAAAAATATAAAGAAAAAGCTGTCCAAGCCCATCTCCCAGAACAAGCCCAAAAAGAGTTTGATGACCAGTTAGAAAAGTTTGCCCGAATGGATTCTCATGACCCCACTCGTCAATGGATAGAAAGCTGGTTAGATTATATGGTGAGTCTTCCTTGGTCAAAAAGCACTAAAGATCGATTAGATGTCTCGGAAGCAGAAAAAATTTTAGAGGAAGACCATTATGGATTAGAAAAAGTTAAAAAGAGAATATTAGAATTTCTGGCAGTTAAAAAACTAAAACCCGAAGGGAAAAGCCCTATTCTCTGTTTTATTGGCCCGCCGGGAACTGGAAAAACTTCGGTGGGAAAATCCATTGCTAAAGCAATGGACAGAAAATTCATCCGGGTATCTCTAGGAGGGGTTTATGATGAATCTCAAATAAGAGGGCATCGAAGAACTTATGTTGGGGCTATGCCGGGAATTATTATCCAAGAAATAAAACGAGCCGGTTCTAACAATCCAATGTTTATGATTGATGAAATTGATAAAATTGGAACTAGCTCCCTGCATGGCGATCCCTCTTCGGCTTTACTAGAAGCTTTAGATCCTGAACAAAATTTTGCTTTCATGGACAACTATCTGAATGTTCCTTTTGACCTCTCTAAAGTAATGTTTATTTGCACTGGCAATCTGGCCGACCCTATTCAACCGGCTTTGAGAGATAGAATGGAAATTCTAGATTTCCCGGGGTACACTACAGAAGAAAAGCTAAACATTGCTAAGAAATATTTGGTCCCCCGGCAGCTCCGAGCCCATGGATTAAAAAAAAGGCAGCTTCAATTTCAAAATGAAGCTCTTCGAGCGATAATCCGAAATTATACCAAAGAGGCCGGAGCAAGAAATTTAGAAAGAGAAATTGGCAATTGTTGCCGGAGAACAGCTACCAAAATTGCCAAAAACGAAATTCAAAGAGAAGTAATTACTGAAAGTAAGCTCTCTGAAATTTTGGGACCAAAAAGGTATATTTCTACTTTAAAAGAGAGAATTTCTCGACCGGGAGTGGCTATTGGTTTAGCTTGGACTCTGGTGGGGGGAGAAATTTTGTTTATTGAAACAGAAATGATCAGGGGAATCAAAGAGCCAGAATTAGAAATTACTGGCAACATAGAAAAAATTATGAAAGAATCGGCTAAAACCGCCCTCACTTTTGTGGAAGCCAATTTAAAGATATTGGGAATTCAGGAAAACCGCTCTCCAGTAGGCAATAAAATTCATATTCATGTTCCCGAAGCAGCGGTACCCAAAGATGGACCATCGGCAGGAATAGCTATGATTGTAGCCCTGGTTTCTCTGCTAAGAAAACAAAAAGTTCGAAACGATGTAGCTATGAGCGGAGAAATTACCCTGAGGGGAGTAGTTCGAGCGATAGGAGGAGTTAAAGAAAAAGTTTTGGCAGCCAAAGAAGCTGGAATAAAAACTATTATTTTACCAAAAGAAAATGAAAAAGATGTTTCTGATTTACCACAAAGTGTAAAAAGAGCCCTGGATCGAAAAGAAATTGAAATTAAATTTATTGCTGAAATAAAAGAGGCTTTAGAAATAGCGATAAGAGCTGATTAAATCAGCTCTTTTTTTTATTAAACTCCCAAATGAAACATGAAACCGTTTAGAAACATATAATTAGGAACATATAGCCCCTGTACCCACGGACCTGGCAGTTTAATAATTTAATTTGAGTTTTTGGCGTTCATTTAGCCGCCAGGTAATATAACCCAAAATAAGATAAGTAATTACTAACCAGGACCAGTGCAGATTTTCAATGGTGACAGAAGCTAAAGGAATTTGGCTGAAGTAATCTACTATTTTGGTAATGTAAGTTAAAAGCAACCAGCTAGGCCAAGATAAAATCCAGCCCAGGGGCTGCCAAAATATTCCGGCCATTCCAAAAACAAATCCGGTAATCATCACCAAAGGCAAGAAAGACACAATCAAAACATTAGTCAGAGGAGCCACAGAAGAAAAATAGCCGAAATTATAAATTAAAATAGGAAGAGTAAAAAGATAGGCAGAAAAAGTCATAGCCACAATTTCGTTCTTCAGGTATTTTTTGAAAGTGGGCATCAAATAAATAATTCCCAAGACGGCTAGAAAAGAAAGCTGAAAGCCTATGTCTAGTCTCAAAAGCAAGGGGTTTTGGGCCAGCATCAGGGCTGCCGCAAAAACTATGGGCCTGGCAGAATTTCTTTGTCTGCCCACCGCCCAGGCCAGAAAAAATAGTCCTCCCATAATGCCGGCCCTGACGGCCGAAGGAGGCAATCCGACCATAACTATATACAAAAACAGCAAACTCATGGCAAAATAAAAAGCCTTGATTCTTTTTAACCCCAGCCCTGCTCCCAAAAACATTAAAATGCCCGCCAAAATCATAATATGCATTCCGGAAATGGCTGTGATATGCCTGACGCCGGCGACATTAAGTTTTTCCTTCAGCTCGTCTGACATTCTTCTTTTATCCCCCAAAATCATGGCTCCCAGAATGGAGCTTTGAGGCGGCGACAAGTTTCTGTAAATGCTTTCTCTCAATTTATCCTTAAAACCCAAAATTTTAGCATAGAGCACAGAAATCGGGCCTCTGTACGCTTCTCTTTGAAGTAATTCAACTTGGGGATAATGCATCACGGAATAAATTCCGTCTTTTGAAAGATAATCTCTGTAGTTGAAATTTTCAAAAATGTGAGGTTTTTTTAATTCTCCTGCGATTTTCAGCCGGTCTCCATATTGATATTCAGGATAGCGGTTAACGGTTACCAACACTCTGCCTTTTATCTCTTTTGATCCAATGGTCAATTTTATGTTGTCTGCCCTGATGTCCGGCTCTTTGGTAACTTCACCAACGAAGGTAATCTCTCTATCCTCGGGATAGATAATCTCTGATTCAGCCAATTGATGCCGCCAGATTCCCAAAACTAAAAACAAAAGGCAGAATCCAACCATAACTAATTTTTTATATTTCCAAAACACGCTTATCAAAAACACTCCCAAAACTAAAAACCCCAGCATAAATAACTGGGGAGTGGAAACAATTGAATTAATAGAAATTCCAATGATAAATGCCAG
>CAZALP010000016.1:5837-13239 GCA_964486395.1 uncultured Candidatus Saccharibacteria bacterium | reverse complement strand
TTAAGCACTAAATTATCAATGTTCAATAACCAATTAGTCCACTGTTCGCACGCAGCCCACTGTTCGCACGCAGCCCACTGTTCGCACGCAGCCCACTGTTCGCACACAGCAATGAATTTTCAATAATTCAATAATCAAAACGTGTTTGAAAACTTTAAAATTGCGACATTGATTGCTGTGTATGAATAGTGGGTAAATTAAAAATTGATAATTGAAAATTAAAGTTATGTTACCCAAACACAAAGAGCAAAAAGTTGCCGTCTTAATCGACGTCCAAAACCTCTATCACTCGGCTAAAAACCTCTACGGGGCTAAAGTTAACTTCAAGGAGATTCTAAAAGTGGCTGTAGGGGGAAGAAAACTTATCAGGGCTTTTGGATACGTGGTCAGGACCAAAACTGGCGAGGAAAAGCCTTTTTTTGAAGCTTTGACCAACTTGGGAATCGAAACTAGAGTCAGAGACCTCCAGGAATTTTATGGAGGAATGAAAAAGGCCGACTGGGACGTGGGAATTACTATTGATGCCATTAGGATCGCTGAAGATATAAATGTGATTGTTTTGGTTTCTGGAGACGGGGATTTTCTCCAACTGGTGGAGTACCTCCAAAACCAAGGGAAAAGAGTAGAAGTAGTGGCTTTCGGAAAATCGGCCTCCTCAAAATTAAGAGAAAAAGCCGACGAATTTCTTGACTTGGGAGAAACGCCGAATAAATACCTACTTAAAAATAAAAAATAATTAAATAACACCAATTCACTAATGTTTACACGAATGACACCAATATTTTATTCGTGACATTGGTGCCAATTCGTGTATTAGTGTTAAATTTTATGAAATTTAAATTAGAACTAGGCGGGCGAGATTTGAGTGTAGAAATTAAGAACCTAGCCGAAAAAGCTAATGGCTCCTGTCTGGTCAGATACGGAGACACCGTAGTTTTGGCCACAGCCGTCATGTCGAACCAAGAAAGAGAGGGAATAGACTTCTTCCCCTTGACCGTGGAATACGAAGAAAGGTTTTACGCCGCGGGAAAAATCCTGGGCTCTCGATTCATCCGAAGGGAAAGCCGGCCCTCAGACGAAGCCATACTGACAGCCCGCGCCATTGACCGGACTATTCGGCCGAGGTTCCCAAAACATCTCAAAAGGGAAGTGCAGGTGGTGGTAACTTGCTTGTCTTGGGACGGAGAAAACGATCCGGATATAATCGGGCTTTTGGCGGCTTCCATCGCTCTCTCCATTTCCAACATCCCCTGGTCAGGGCCCATCGCCTGCTTAAGAGTGGGAAAAAGGGGAAAAGACCTTATTTTAAATCCGGTATATGCTGAAAGAGAAGAAAGCGGAATGGATTTAGTTTTAGCCGGCGTGGCCCCTCCCCAAAATGCTGGTGAGGAATTCTTGCTCAATATGATTGAAATGGAAGGCGAGGAAACCGACGAAAAAACCGTGCTCCAAGCTTACGATTTCGCTCTTCCCCATCTCAAAAAACTTGTAGAATTCCAAAAGGAAATTATTAAAAGAGAGGGCAAGGAAAAGGCGGTCATCGAGCCGCCCCCCGCAGATCCGGAACTGGAACGAGAAATGCGGGAATTTTTGGGAGACAGACTGGAAAAAGCCCTCTACCAAAAAGAAAGTCCGGTCAGCGAACTGAAAGCGGACCTGGCTTACTTTGTGGAAGGAAAATATCCCGGTTTGGGGAAACAAGAGTATGCCAAAAAATTCTTTGACAGAGAAGTGGAAAAGATAATCCACCAAAACGTCTTGAAGAAAGAAAGAAGGCCGGATGGCAGAAAGCTGGAAGAAGTAAGAAAAATAGAGACGGAAGCCGGCCTTCTGCCCAGAACTCACGGATCCGGGCTTTTTATGCGAGGAGAAACAAAGGCTCTTTCCATTCTGACTCTGGGAACTCCTTCTGATGTCAGGCTGCTGGAAGGAATGGAAATCCGGGGGAAAAAACGCTTTATGCACCACTACAACTTCCCTCCTTATTCTTCAGGAGAAGTGAAACCCATGCGGGGTCCCGGAAGAAGGGAAATAGGACACGGCATGCTGGCAGAGAAAGCATTGCATCCGCTGGTGCCCGACTTTGAGGAATTCCCGTATACCATGAGGGTGGTGACGGAAATCCTTTCTTCCAACGGTTCCACTTCCATGGCTTCTGTGTCAGCTGCTTCCTTGGCTTTAATGGATGCCGGAGTGCCTCTTAAAAAGCCGGCTGCAGGAATTGCCTTGGGGTTAATGACAGACGAAAAGGGAAATTACAAGCTTTTAGCTGATATCCAGGGCCCGGAAGACCACGAAGGCGATATGGATTTCAAGGTGGCGGGGACCGAAGACGGAATTACTGCCATGCAGCTGGACGTTAAAATTGAAGGGATTAATGATAAAATATTAAAAGAGGCCTTGGAACTTGGAAAGAAAGTGCGCCTCCAAATCCTGGATAAAATGAGAAAAACCCTGCCAGAGCCGAGAAAAAAATTGTCTCCGTGGGCTCCGAGAATATATACTTTGCAGATAAAGCCGGATAAAATCCGGGAGGTAATTGGACCCGGCGGAAAAATCATCAACGAAATTATTGAAAAATGCGAAGTATCAATTGACATTGAGGATTCGGGCAGGGTATTCGTTACCGCAGAAAAAGAGGAAGCCGCCCAAAAGGCAGTGGAATGGATCAAAAACATTACCCGGGAAGTTAAAGTAGGGGAGACCTTTCAGGGAAAAGTAAAAAGAATCTTAAATTTTGGAGCTTTTGTGGAAATTCTTCCCGGCCAGGAAGGCCTGGTGCACATCTCCCAGCTGGCCCCCTATCACGTAGAAAAAGTAGAAGACGTGGTCAAGGTGGGAGATATGGTGACAGTCAAGGTGATTTCCATCGACGAACAAGGCAGAATCAATTTGTCCATTAAAGCCGCTAAATCCTAAAGATTAAATCTCCATTTAACTTCATTTAACTCTATTTAACCTTTAGGGTTAAATTTAGAGCCATGACCAACGAAAATGATAAAAAAATGCAATACCTGGAACGAGGGGAAATCAAAACTATGGAAAAAGACATTTCCCGGCTTAGGGAAGAAGAATCCAAAAAAGAAAGAGAGAGAATAGCCAAGCTCAAGGCAGAAGAAGAAGAAAAACGGGAAAAAGAAAGACTGGCCAGGGCAGAAAGGGAGGCGGCTGAAAGAAGAAAGGCAGAAGAAGAAATTCAAAAAAGGAAAGAGGAAATAAAACAAATGAAAGAAGAAAAGCAAAAGGAAGCGACTGCAGCCGAAGTCAGAGAATCGGAGGAAAAAGAAAAGAAAGAAGAGAGGATAAAAGAAAAATTAAAAGAAATCCAGCAAAAAGAAGAGGCAGAAAGAATAAAATTTCTAGAAAGAGTAGCTGCCAAAGCTGAAGGGAGAGAAACCGGGCCTGCGCCCGCCAGACCCATGCCGCCACCAATTCCTCCTCCAAAACCTCCCGCTCCTCCCGAAGAAAAACCGGCTCCGGAAAAGCCCAAAACCAAGTTTCCGAAAATTAAAAAACCCCTTACTCCCAAAATCTCCGGAGTTTTCCCCGAAAAACCCTCTGTTAAGTTTCCGAAAATTAAAAAGCCCCCTGCTCCCAAAATCTCCGGAGTTTTCCCCGAAAAACCCTCTGTTAAGTTTCCGAAAATTAAAAAGCCCCCTGCTCCCAAAATCTCCGGAGTTTTCCCCGAAAAACCCTCTGTTATGAATAAAGTGTGGATTAAAGTGCTGCTTTCCCTGCTCATTTTCGCCATTTTGGCGGCAGTGGGCACTTTCTGGTACTGGTATTTTGCCGTCAGGGGAGAAGAGCCTGCAAAAGAATCAAGAGAAGAGGAAATGATCCCAGAACAGCCTGCGGAAAAACCTGAGGAAGCTGAAAAACCCACGGAACCTAAAATCACCATGCCTGAAATCAATGAGAGGATTCTCGATTTTGGATACCGGATACCTCAATCTCCCCGTACTATTGACACTATTGTCATCCATACCGTCTACAACGCTTTAGGTGGAGATGTTTACAGCTTGGAAGGAGTGCTGGATGAATACGAGAGGTACGGGGTAGCGGCCCATTACTTAATTGACAGAGACGGGACCGTTTACCAAACGGCTCCCGAAGAAGCCATCGCCTATCATGCGGGCCCCAGTCAGATGCCTGACGGCCGCACAAACGTCAATAACTTTTCCATTGGTATAGAAGCGATTAGCTACAAAGACAATACTCTGACCGAAGAGCAGTATATTTCCTTGGCGGGATTGATAAAACATCTAAAGGAAAAATATCAAGTGCCAGACGAGAATATAGTGGGTCATAGCGACATATCTCCGGGCAGAAAAACCGATCCCTGGAATTTCGACTGGGAGTATTTCAATTCTTTAATTGAGTAACCTGGATCTGGGGAAAAGCTGTGGAAAACACGAAGGGTTTATCTTCATTTCAATAATTTTTGCCCCATTGACAAAGACGCTTGTTTCCCGGAAAATACAAGTAGTACCTTATCCAGCTGGGATCAAGGCTAAAAAGCCGGTTCCCGGCCCCATAGACAAAGTCCTGAATTTATTGAAGGACTAAAAGGGCCTGAGTTGCCCAAGTAATACTATATTATGAATTGTGGGCATTAGGCCTTTTTATATTGGCTAAATTTTATTTGTTGTGATATAATCAAATCATGGACAAAAACTTACTAAAAGAATTAAAAGAAAGACTAGAGAAAGAAAGGAAAACCGTGAAGGAAGAGCTGGAAAAAATCGCCAAAAAAGACCCCGGCCTCAAAGACGACTGGGATTCCAAATTTCCCAGCTTTGACGGAGAATTCGGCGGCGCCGCTTTGGAAATCGGCGCAGACGAAGTGGAAGAATACGACGCCCGACTGCCAGTGGAATACAGTTTGGAAACCCGCCTCAGGGACATCAATTTGGCTCTGGAAAAAATCAAAAACCCACTCAAGGGCAAATACGGGAAATGCGAAAACTGCAAAAAGAATATTGATGAAAAACGGCTGAAAGCTTATCCCGCCGCCCGCCTTTGCCTGAAGTGTCAAAAAAAATAAATAAAGCGAGGCAAATAAAAAAAAGGCCGCCCAAAAGCGGTTTTTTCGTTTGATTGCTCCGCCGGAGCAACTAATAGATGTAGCCGAGAATTTGAGGATCTCCCACTCTTAAAGTCCTGTAATTCATCCTGCCCCAGCCGATGTAATTCATTTCCGAAATCACCACTTTGTCGCCTGAAACTCTTTCTACGTACCCCACGTGGCCGTAAATCGGGTTTCCCTTTAAAGAGATAACCGCTCCCGCCTGAGGAACGCAATATCTGCCAGAACAAGTAGCGTATCCTTGGGCTGCAGCGTTAGGCAACCAAGTGTTGGCATTCCCCCAGCTGGGAATGGCTCTTTTCTGAGCCACCCACCAAGTGCATTGCCCGTAAGGATAATCATGACTCATTCCGTAGAAATTGTTAGTGGAAAGAGAACCGGCGCTTACTGGCTCAATAGAAGAGTAATAAGGCATCTCTCCGCCGGGAACAATCAACAGCTCTCCCTCGAAAATATCGTTATTCCCCCCCAAGTCGTTGAAAGCGATGATTCCATCTGCCTCTGTTTTGTATTTATCGGCTATGGATACCACGGTGTCTCCTTTTTCCACCAAATGCATCACTCCCGAAACTGGGAGAATGACCAATCTCTGGCCGGGCCTAATGAGGGCCGAGTCCACGTCGTTGGCCCAGACAATAGTGTCCACAGAAATATCGAATTTCTGGGCAATCGACCACAAACTGTCTCCGTCTTTTACGGTGTATTGAATAATAGCTCTCCTGGCTTCTTCGAATTCAGATCCCTCGGCCAAAGCCCCCAAAACCTGGGGAGTTACCGTAATCGGCGGGGAAACGGCCTGTAAGCTGTTCTTCTGAATTAAGCTCAAGTCGGGAGATTCTTTAACGTACAAGCCGGGAACCAAAAAAGACCTCTCTTTTTCCTGAAAAGCCTTAATGAAAATAACGGATGATGTCTGGCTAGAAGAAGAAAACGGTAAAATGGAAAGCAAGCCGAACAGAACAACTGCGATTATTCCAAAATAAAGGAAGGGGTCTCTCAAAAGTCCCTTGTAATTCCCCTTAAATTCCCTTATTTTCTCCCTTATCTTGCCTGAAATATCTAAAATATCCATAACCGAGTGTCTGTTTTTAGAATACCACCTTCAAAGCGAGGGTCAAGCCATTTTTCCACAGTCCTTCGCTAAAGCTCCGAACTTCAAGCCCCTTAACTTCCCTTAATTTCTTTTAATTCCTCTTAATGCTACAATATTCTAATGAACCTCACCCCGAAATCGACCGTCAAAAGCCTGCTCAAAAAATACCAAATCCGGCCCTCAAAGCGCCTCGGCCAAAACTTTTTAATCGATTGGGGAGCCGTTCGAAGAATTGTGGAAGCTGCCGAGCTGAAACCCCCCGACCTTGTTTTAGAAATTGGCCCGGGCGTCGGAGTTCTGACAAAAGAGCTGGCAAAAAGGGTAAAAAAATTGGTAGCGGTTGAAAAAGACCCTCAGATGGTCGAGGTCCTAAAGGAAACCCTGAGGGAGTATAAAAACGTAGAAATAGTTAAAAGAGACATCCGCAAGATTAAAAGCGAAGATATGGGGATCAGGCCTCCCTACAAGGTGGTGGGAAATCTCCCTTTTTACCTGACAGCTCCCGTTATCCGCCAATTCCTGGAAAGTACAGAGGCCCGACCCTTATACGCTATGCCAGAATTGATGGTGCTGGTGGTGCAGAAAGAAGTGGGGCAGAGAATCTGCGCCAGACCCCCAAGAATGAATCTTTTGGCGGTTTCTGTGCAATTTTATGCCGAGCCGAAAATTATTTCTTATATCTCCAAAAAATCTTTCTGGCCCCAGCCCGAAGTTGACGCCGCCGTCATAAAAATCACTTCCCGTCAACGATCACAAATTTCAGCGATCGCTAAAATTTATGATAGGCAAAAATCACAAAGATTAAATGAACTATTCTTTAAAATTGTCAAGGCTGGATTCTCTCATCCCCGAAAACAGATTCTAAACAATCTGCGTCAAGGACTTGTTTTAAACCCTCCAAAAAAGGTAAAATTAAATAAAGAAAAGATTAAAAGCTGGCTGAAAAAAAGCAGCATTCGGCCGGAACAAAGGGCCGAAACTCTAAGCGTTAAAGATTGGATAAAACTAACAGAAAACTTTAATGAACTCTAAAAAACATTTCCTTTTATTTATTTTTTTGGGCATTTTTATTTCGGCTTTAGCCTTATTATCCCCAAGAACTGACTTGGCTGCAGCTATTTCTTCTCATTCTGGATGTTCAACAGTTTCGAAGATTTACTATAACACGGGGTGCAATGGAGAAGGTGATATTAATATTGGGGGCTGTTATAGACGAAAGTGCG
>CAZALP010000016.1:0-5737 GCA_964486395.1 uncultured Candidatus Saccharibacteria bacterium | reverse complement strand
GGGTGCAATGGAGAAGGTGATATTAATATTGGGGGCTGTTATAGACGAAAGTGCGGGCCCTACGACTGCCGCTGCGATGAAAATGGAGAAAACTGCGATACCTGTTACCATCACTGTCGTGAATGTAGTTGCTCGGGCAGTTGGGATGAATACCGATGCTCTTCTTCTGACTGTGGTGGAGATATTAAACGGATAGAGTGTAGTAGCGAAGAAAAAGGGTCCTGTAGTTATAGCAATTGCGGGAGTGGAGAAAAGTGCTGTGTTGAGTGTGACAGTCCAGAGACATGCGAAGAGTGCCAAAGTTGGCAAAAACCAATAAGAGATGGGTCTTGTGACGATCCAAATTGTGGAGAATGGTGTTTTGCAAAACCGGAATGCAAATGTTGCGGCGATTGTATAGAAGCGCCTCAAAATCCTCAATACTATCAATCTCCTTTTTATGATATAGCTCAGCCGAGCGCAGATAATGTTTATTTGCCGGTAAGATTGGATTGGGATGACGTTCCGGGATGGTGGGAAGGTTGGGGAGGAGGCATAGGAAGGAATTGCGAGTCTGGCGGCAAAATCTGCTATGATTCTTCCAGCGCCGGACGAGTTGATTGGGACGCCTATCACACGTGCGAAGACGCAGGTATTACTTCCTGTATGCAGAAAGTTGAGGAAAAATATCCCAACTACACTTGCTGGGGGGAAGTGCAGGGCTTTTACTTGGAATGCCTGAGGAATTACAAAAAAAAGAATTGCGAAAAAGAATACACAACAGACGAGGAAGGATGCACTTTGTCTTGCCCGGCGCTGGAAAACGAAGAAACCTGCTATCCTCCTTCAGCCTTTGTTCAATCCTATGTAATTCAAATAAATGGAGATTTGAGAGATTGCGGAGCTTTGAAAGATATAGCTAAATTAGAAGGTCAAATTGAGGCGTCAACTGATCCAGCTGAAAAAAACAGACTGAAAGACGAAATAGAAACAATAAGGGAAACCAGATTAAACATATCAAGCTATACAGAAGTCTTGGAAAGCTCGGAATTTATTCCTCCCTGCTCCTGTATGTTCCGGTCCAACCGGACATACGACTGGCAGGTTAAAGCCTGCTGCAGCCCTAACGGAACAAACTGCGGTCCCTGGTCAAATTGGCAGTTTACCACCAGCCCGGCTCCGGAACCCAAATCTCCCTACGACCCGGACTGGGCCGGCGACAAAAAATTAGAAAATGTTTCTTTTGAAAAAAGCAGAAAGCTGAAATGGTGCGAAATAGAAGATCCGAAATATTATGAAGAAACCGCCATTCTAGATAAAGAATTTTACAAACCACTGTCATATAAAATTTCAATTTATTATTGGGACAAAGATAAAAAAGAATATTTATGCCATCCCCTCCTGTCGGTAAATGGTAAATGCCCTCCTTTTATTTTGTCACCCGATTTCGCTTTGGGAGAAAGACTGCCAGCTGATGAATTTTGGGATAAGGAATTACGGGAGGCCTACTTTACCAAAAAAACATCTTATGCCTGGAAAGCGGCTGCCTGCAAAGACGCTTACGGCGAAGATTGCAGCGACTACAGCCAACTATGGAAATTTGAAACTGCTGATTGGGATGTGGGGATATGGGTAAATTCTCCGGCCAACGACTCCACCACACCAATCGGCTTGCCAGTACTCCTCAAATGGTCTGCCGCCGGCGCCAACTCTTTTAATTATAAAATATTAAAAGGTGGAGCGACCGTAAAAAAAGGGTGGACTCGGCTATCAGACTTACTGCTTTCTTACGGCAACCCCCTCGAACTCGATACTGTCTACGGCTGGCAGGTCCAGCCCTGCTGGGATTATGAAGCCAAAGACTGCCAAGACGACTGGGGAGGACCTTGGTATTTCAGAACTACCGGTGTTCCTCCAGAATTAAAAAAACCAACAGGCTCAAATATTATTATTCCCGCAGAATTTACCTGGAAAGAAGTAGCAGGAGCCAAATCATACGTCTTCCAAATACAAGGAGGAGGAGAAAGTCTTACCAAAACCGTCCCAAAACCTCCCTTAACTCTAGTATATCCTGAGTTAAAACAGGAAACCCAATATACCTGGCAGGTGAAAACCTGCGCCCAACCTCAAGGCAGCATCTGCGGTTCTCCTGCTTCTGCTACCTTTACCACTTTTAAATTGGGGGTGCCCGCCAACCCCAATCCCGGGGATGGCGGAGAAATTTACACTTACAAACCCCGCTTTTCTTGGAAATCTGTTGAAGGAGCGAAATCTTATCAATATACAGTTACCCTTACCAAGCTTGACCCTGAGGACCCGAAAAAGGAATGCGCCGATCTGGTTGGAGAAAAAATAATCGACGAAGCTGTCACTACGAGAACTTCGGCTTCTTTGCCTTTAACCTGTTGGGGAGAATATCAATGGCAGGTAAAAGCTTGCCTGGACAAAAACTGCCAGGAAACCGGGGACGACAGCCCACTTTGGACTTTTAATTTAATAGCCGGGGGGGCGCCCACCGGAGGATGGGCGCTACTGCCCCAAGGCCTGGTGCCCTGCGGCCTGCCCAGCCAAAATCCCAGCCGGCCTTGGGTGGACGAAACAGAACCTTGCCAAATAAAACATATTTTTATTCTTCTTTTCATAGTTATGGATTTTTTGTTTGTCAAAGTAGTGCCCCTCGTCCTAATTCTGCTAGCCCTGGCTAGCGGCGTAATATTTTATTTTTCCTTAAAGATGGGCGCTAGCAGCCCGGTGGCCAAGGTAAAGTCGCTCTGGAAGGCGGCCGGCATCGGGCTTTTGCTCATTCTTTTTGCCTGGACTATCACTTCTTTTTTCTTAACTTTGTTTGATTATCAAGTGGGAATTTTTGGCCCCTGGTGGCAAATTTAGTATGCAAATATCCAACAAAACCTACATTTTGATATTAGCCATTTTAATCATTGGGCTCAGCTTAACAAGTTACTGGCGGTTTCAAAAACCGTCAGGAAGCTTGCCAGGAATTAAACTGCCGGAAATTAAAACTCCGGAAACAAGTCTAGAAGAGCTCACGCTGCCCGCAAAAGAAAGCTACCAAGAATGGGTTTCGCCGGATGGAAAATTAAAATTAACCTATTCTAACCGCTGGATACCAATGAACGAAGCTTTTTTGGAATACGGCAGGGAAGCGGGGATAATGCTGACAAAATCTGAAATTTTGTTTTTCGCCTATCAAGCCAAATTGGAAAAGCAAACTTTCTCTTTTTTAACAGTCAATGCGATCGATGGCCAAAAAAAACCGGAGGAGGTAGTGGAAGAAATAAAGCAAACGGCCGAGGAACAAGACGGCGAGATAGAAATTACAATTTTAAAAACTGAAAATGGAACTGCCTGGCTGGAAATGATTTCAAGGTATCCCAACCAGCCGAGTTTCTATTCAAAAGGAAAAGTAATTTTAGGAAATGAGAAGACTTACTTAATTGTTTTGACCAGCCCGCAAAAAGATTGGCCGCAGTTTAAAGAAGAAGCAGAAGAGGTTTTGAATTCTGCCCAGCTCTTGTTGAATCAATAAGGAGTTAACAAAAATTTGTTTGCTGTAATAAATTAAGAAGTAGTATAATGTAAGTAGTATGAGGAGAGTTTTATTTCTATTAGTTATTTTCGGAACGTTGAGTGTGTCCTCAACGGCGCTGGCAGCTTTGGTTAGCTGGCCGCCTTCGCCCCTGGGCACCCAGCTAAATCCTGACACTGACGAAATGTCTGTTTTAATAAAATATCTTTATGAATGGGCCATTGGCCTGGGAGGCCTGGCGGTTTTTGCTGTTTTGGTATGGGCGGGATTTCAGTATTTAACTTCCACCGGCGACCCACAAAAGATGAAAGAAGCCATGGCCAGCATCAAATCAGCTGCTTTGGGCCTAATTTTGCTTTTAGCTTCGGTGCTTATCCTCAACACTATCAATCCCCAGCTGACCAAGCTCCAACCCTTAGTTCTTGATCTTGGCGAATTCGAGGAAACCTTAAGTTGTGAAAACGACGAAGACTGCGCAGAAAATTGGGTCTGCGAAAACAATCTATGCAAACCAGATCTTAGATTGGAACCTAAACAGTGTAAATCTGTTACTATAGACGGCACTGAATATGATATAGGCAGCCACGACATTTCAGTGAACCCATGGTCAGCCGGAAAAACATTTAATTACCAGACCAACCCCAGTGATCCTGAGGATGAGGATTGTATGGCTATATTGGAATTGTATCCCAAGGCCGGCTTTTTTTGGGGGTGCGCGGGCGATATGCAGTCAATTTATGTAAGTGGGTCGGGAACAGCAACTACGCGCGATGTTGTCAAATGTATAAAAGTAAAAGAAGTACCAGAATTTTAAGTTTATATGCCCGATTATGCCAAACAAGTTTAAATATTTAATCTTCTTGATACCAGTGGCGCTGGTTCTTTTGCTGCCCCAGCCGGCTTTTGCCATCTTCGGCACCGGTCTTTTTGACCTGTTCGACCAAATGCTGGGAGGGGTTGAAGAGCTGACCGCCCGAATGGTCCAACTGATATTTTTGATTTTGTTCCTTTACTTGACCGGGCTTTCCCTTTTGTGGATTTCCAGCAACTGGTTGGAAAGTTTCATTTACCAACAAAGCGACTGGCTCATCCAATTGGAAGAAATGACCCAGGCCGGCTGGAGTTTTGTCAGCGGCTTGGCCAACATGCTTTTAGTGATTATCTTCTTAATTATTATTTTTGCCTTTATTTTTAAGATAGAAACCCTAAAGGCTCGAAAATCTCTTCCCTATTTGATTGCCGTAGCCCTTTTGATTAACTTCAGCCTGCTTTTCGTCTATATTTTGGTGGACATCAGCCAGATTATTTACAATACCATCTTGAATGCCCTGCCGGATAATCTCTGGACCACCGCCATGAATACACTCATAGAACCATTGGCCTCCATCGGGGGAATAATAATAGCACTTATAGCGGTCCTGGCCGGACTATGGGCCGTACCCATAGCCAATGCTTTTGCTCAGGTAGTCTTTGCGAGCTTGTTTACGGTGCTATTCTTACCCAATTTGATTATGTGGATTGTCCAGATTATTTTCTTCTGGAGTTTGGCAATAATGTTATTTGCTTTTATTATTCTATTTGGCGCCAGAGTGTTTGTTATCCAGCTCTTGGCCATTTTGGCTCCTTTGGCTTTTCTCTGCCTCATTTTGCCCCAAACCAGAAAACTTTGGTCGCAGTGGCTCAACATTTTGGTAGAATGGCTTCTTTTGGGAATATTCTTTTTATTCTTTTTGGGTCTGGGTTTCTCGTTTTTGACGCTCCTCAAACCGAATGTAGGAAAAGTCACGGCCATTATCCCCGGTTTGGCCTGGGCTCATATAGGAGAAATTATTATTTATTATTTCGTCCTGCTGATTTACTTAATGATAGTTATCGGTATTGGCAAAAAATTCATACCGCAGGGAGCCCAAGGAGTAATTAAATTTGTTGAAGGAGTCGCCCAGATGGCAGCAACCGGGGGAATCAAGCCGGCGACCAGAAGACTAGCCCGGGCCGCGGAGACCAGGGCCTACCGAGCCCAAACCGAAAGAGCTCGGAGAAGAAAAGAAGAAGCTCAAAGAATAGCAGCGGAAATGAAAGCTCAAAATCGACCTATTACCCTTAGAGAAAGGTTAAAAACCGGGGTATGGACTCGGAGACCAACCCCGGAAAAAGTGTTTGAGGCAGGGAAAAGAGCAGAAGTCAGAGAAAAAAGATTAAAAGAAACGGCTT
>CAZALP010000015.1:0-13483 GCA_964486395.1 uncultured Candidatus Saccharibacteria bacterium | reverse complement strand
GGAGCGGGCGAGCGGATTCGAACCGCCCTCTTCTCCTTGGAAGGGAGAAATAATAGCCGCTATACTACGCCCGCGTCGGGGCACCCAGACCCGAACTGGAAATCTCTCGCTCTTTCACCCACCTAAATTTTGTTATTCGGGGTGCCCAGAATCGAACTGGGACTGTACGCTCCCAAAGCGCACGTACTACCACTATACGACACCCCGTTAAAATTTTATACACCATCTCCCTTTACTTTGTTCCCTCCTGTTTTAAAAGATTGTATAAAGAATCAGACATCGCCCAGATAAGCGCAGGAAATGTTTCGATTGTTTTGATATTTTGGGAAGCCCATTCTTCGGGGGTGTGCATACTCAATAGCGAATCTTCGGCTTCACAGATTAAAATCCGCGAAATGAACCAGCCGACCGTATAAACCAAAATAAAGGGAGTCCAGCATCTCTTTTCATCCAATACGAGCCAATGCTTGCTTATTTTCTCAATTGCTTTTTGGCCGCCGTCATTCCAGGCTTCTTCGAGGTGATGCTTACTGTTAATAAGAAAGATTAAATCCAAAGAATTCGGCTGGAAAAGCTGAGAAATTTTCTCAAAGCGAGTGTTAATAAGATAAATTACGGGCTCCCCCCCTTTTTTAGTCAAATTGATTAATTTGTCAATATCAACCCTGCCCTCGGTATGCTTGAAGACCGTCAACTTATTTTTTTGAAGTTTTTGGAGGGCCGTTTCAATTATATCAGATTGAGTGTCTATGCCAAAGAATACCACCGGCCAACTCTTCTTTTTACAATAAAGAGCCAGCATTTTTATTACTTGACCGTCTCCGCAGCCGATATCTGCTCCCAAAAATACGCCTTTTTCTTGAAATTCTTTCATTATCGGCGATTTCAGAAGCGCCCAGGTTGGTAAGTTCTTCGGCGTTTTGCCTTTAAACCTCGTTTGGCTTAGCCAGTAATGGCCATAAAAGAAATAATATAAAATTCTGTAAAGGAGGCTCAGCATCAAACCAACGTGTTTTCCTATCCAAAGAGGCCCGATGTCGGCGAGTTCTTTTTGGGGAGAATACTTTGGAATTTTATTGAGGCCGGTCCTCTTTAGAAGATAGAAAATGGCGGTAAAGAGACTGCGCTTTGTTTCCAATTGCCAGATTTTTTCGGAAATCAAATTTTTATCTTTTAAACTTGTTTTTTCTTTAGCGATTGCTTCCAGGCTTTTTACGGCTTTGTTGATTAAGAATTGGTTCCAAAAGTCGGTAATTTGAAAGAAGAAAAACATTATACCGAAGGGGATGATTCCCCAGATTCCTGTTTTTTGCCAAATCCAAAAACCAGCTAAAATCCACAGAGAAAGAAAAATTGTTTTGGTAACGCCCCAAATTATTAGAGGAATCCTGGTTTTGCGCCTTTTTACTTCAATATGTTGTTGCCACACCTTTAACACGTTTTTATAATTTTCAAAAAACTTTCTGAATCTCTTTTTATCTATCATGCTTAAGAAAAAACGCTGGGTTTTTGGGGGAAGAGAAATCCTTTTATTGAACAGAGATTTAATCTTGGGTTCTTTTCTTTTTATTTCCTCTACGTCTCGAATTGCATAGAAGGGGAGATTTTTTACTCCTCCTAAGACCAAAACTCCCCCCAAGATTGCATAAAAATAGTCTTTTTTTCTAATAAATCTCCGGGGAGATGTTAAAACTTGGGAGTTATGGTCATATTTTAACCCTCCAAACCTGGAAAGTCTTTTTAGAAAGTTCATATCTTCCCCGAATTCTATTGATTCCGGCCATCCCCCGCTTTTTTCAAAAATTTCTTTGGTTGTATATATAAACGGGCACAAACAGACTCCCCAGCGATTTAGACAGAAATTTTGCAGGATTTCCGCACCCTTTATTTTATAATCTTTGCTTTTATAGACTATTTTAGCTGTTCCTCCGGCATACCCTTGATCTAAAAAACTGACTACATTTTGAATGGTGTTTTTGCTCAACTCGGAGTCGGCATCCAAAAAAACCAAATATTGCCCCCGGGCTTTTTTCGCCCCCAAATTTCTTGCTCGAGAGGCCCCCTTTTCTTTAGCAAGGAAAACCCGCTCTGTATATTTTTTGGCAATTTCTGCCGTTTGATCGTTTCCCCTGTATACTACGATTATTTCAATCGGCTTGTAGCTTTGTCTTTTTAGAGAAAGCAGGGCTTTCTCTATTAATTTCTTTTCGTTGTAGGCCGGGATAATTACCGACACTAACTTGTTTGTGTTATTCTCTAATTCGTGATTCATATTACCTAATTTACTATATTTTTACTTGATTGGCAATTGTGGTAGAATAAAACTGATGACTTTTAAAGAAGCTATGGACCAACTGAATATTTTCCCCCAGTGCAAAAAATACGGCCTTTCTCTTTGGCAATGCCCTCAGTTCCTTTTTTTGATAATGGGAATTGCCATTGGCATTACCGCCATTGTTACTTACTTGTTAGGCACCCGTTATGTGAAAGATCCTTCCTTGGTAGCCTTGATTGTGCTTTTGTTGAGCATACTCCTGTTTACTTTGAGTTTTACCATCATCAGGAGTCTGGAAAGAATTGCCGAAGCCAACCGGATGAAGTCAGAATTCATCAGCATTGTTTCTCATCAACTACGTTCCCCCCTTTCTAATTTAAAGTGGTCAATAGAGCTTTTGAACTCGGGTCGCTTGGGGAAAATCGAGAAAAAGCAGGCAGAGTATCTGAAGATTTTAACGGATAACACCCAAAGAATGGGGGAGTTAGTGTCAGATCTTTTGACTGTTTCAAGAATCGAGCAGGGGCGTCTTCCTTTTCAAAAAAGTAGTTTTTCTTTGGCAAAATTGACCGAAGAAATCATTGAAAAATACAAGCCCTATGCTTCCGCTTCCAATGTTGAGATAAATTTTCAGGCTGAAAAATCCCTTCCTCAGGTGACAGCCGATACTTCCCGAATCAAATCGGTCATTGAGAATTTATTGGATAATGCCATCCGCTACATTAAAGGCGGAGGAGAAATTGAGATTAAAATCGACAAGAAGGATAACAAGCTACTTTTTAAGATAAAAGATACCGGAGTGGGAATACCTCAAGAAGACCAAAGGCGCATTTTCCAGAAGTTCTTTCGCTCTATGAATGCAATGAGGCACCAAACACAGGGATCCGGACTGGGCCTTTATATCGCCAAGTCCATCATTGAAAAATCAGGAGGCAAAATTTGGTTTGAATCCAAGGAAGGAGAAGGAACCACTTTTTGGTTCACACTCCCGACAAAATAAAAAATAAACAGGTCGACATTTTATTTAAATTACTAATTAAACAACACCAATTCATCAATGTTTACACAAATGACACCAATATTTTATTCGTGACATTGGTGCCAATTCGTGTATTAGTGTTAGATTCTATGAAGAAAATATTGTTCATCGAAGACGAATTCGCCCTCCAAAAGACTTTTGGAGACATCTTTAAACAAGAGGGCTATGAGATGGTCTCTGCCCTGAACGGTGAAGAAGGTTTGAAGTTGGCTAAAAGCCAGAAACCCGATTTGATTTTGCTTGATTTGATTTTGCCCAAAATGCACGGATTTGAGGTTTTGAAAAATATTAAATCCGATGCGGAAACAAAAGACATCCCCATCATTGTGCTGACTAATTTAGAAGGTACGGCAGACGTGGAAAAAGCCCTGGAACTGGGAGCTACCACTTATCTCGTAAAGGCAAATTATACTTTGGAAGAAGTAATTAGCAAAATTAAAAAAGCCCTCGGTGAATAAAAATGCGCATTGAAGAGCAACAACTTAGAGCTTTTTTGCTTGATGCGGGTTTGGTAACCAGGAAGCAGTTTGAACAGGCTCAGAAAAAAGCCAAAAAGACCCATCAAAGAGTGGGCGACGTTTTGGTTTCGGATGATGTCATCTCCCAAGAGGAATTGTTGAAAATGGAAGCCTATATTCTGGGCATTCCCTTTATCAATTTAGAAAAAGAAAAAATTCCTCCAGAAGTTTTAAAAATCATTCCCGAGCCCGTCGCCAAATCTCATAATATCGTAGCTTTCAGGAAAAGCGGCAAGAGCTTGGAGGTAGCCATGCTTGACCCAGAAGACCTGCAGACCATCGAATTTATTAAAAAGAAAGCTGGTTTTAAGATTCTTCCTCGCTTGACTACGCCGGAAAGCATCAAAAATGTTTTAAAGCAGTACCAGAAGACTCTGGAGGCAGAATTTGGAGAAATAATCAAGAAAAAGGCGGGAGAAATAAAGCCGGTGGAGGAGAAGGGGCCCGAAGAAAAAGCCGAACTGGAAAAAAAGGCTCAAGAATTGCCGGTAATCAGGATTGTCGACACTTTAATTAAGCACGCCATTTTAGAGAGGGCTTCTGATATTCATATTGAGCCTGCAGAAAAAGAGGTTTTGGTTAGATATAGGATTGACGGCGTTTTAAGAGACGCCATGACCCTTCCCGCTCAAGTCAGTTCGGGAATTGTGGCTAGAATTAAGGTTTTGGCCAATCTAAAACTTGACGAGCACCGTCTTCCTCAAGACGGCAGGTTCAAGATTGAAACGGAAGAATACAAGTATTCTCTTCGTGTTTCCATTTTGCCGGTAATGGCAGGAGAAAAAATAGTCATGCGCCTGTTGTCGGAAACCGCCAAAGCTTTGAGTTTGGAGGAATTAGGTTTGCGGGGGGAAGCCCTGGAGAAAGTCCAGGATAATCTTAAAAAACCCGTGGGTATGATTTTAGTAACAGGTCCCACGGGCTCTGGGAAAACCACCACTCTTTATTCAATGATGGAAATTTTAAACGATCCCGGAGTAAATATTTCCACCATTGAAGATCCGATTGAGTATCGCATGCCCAGAGTCAATCAAACCCAGGTAAAACCCAAGATAGGTTTGACTTTTGCCAACGGCCTTCGGGCTTTGGTCAGGCAAGACCCCGATATTATCATGGTGGGGGAAATTAGGGACAATGAGACGGCCGGTCTGGCAATTAATGCTGCTTTGACGGGGCACTTGGTGCTTTCTACTCTTCATACCACTGATGCCGCTGGTACCATTCCCCGGTTGATCGATATGAAAGCCGAACCTTTTTTGATTTCCTCTACCCTCAACGTGGTTTTAGCCCAAAGATTAGTGAAAAAGCTCTGCAAAGAAAAAGAAAAATATTATTTAAAAGAGTCAGACCTTAAAAATATATCTAAATATTGCGACCCCGAAAGGATTTTGAAAATTCTTAAAGAGGAGAAAATAATCAAAGCCCGGGAAACTCTTAAGGATATTCCTTTTTACCGCCCCAAACAGAGCCGGGAATGTTCGGAGGGGTACAAAGGACGGATTGGGATTTTTGAAGTGTTGCCCGTGACCGAGTCGATTAAAGAATTAATTACCAAGAGTGCCGCTTCGGATCAAATTCGGAAACAGGCCCAGAAAGAAGGAATGGTCACTATGGTGGAGGACGGCTTCATCAAAGCAGCTCAGGGTATTACTTCCATTGAGGAAGTGCTCCGCGTCATTATTGAATAACAAATTTGAAGCACGAAACACGAAAGAATATTCATTTAAGACAATTGTGTCTAAATATTTTTATACCGCGAAGTCCTTAAAAGGAAAGTCGAAATCCGGCACGCGGGAAGCCAGAGACGAGCACCAATTAGCCAGGATTCTTCGTGAAGAAGGATATGTTTTAATTTCCGCCGTAGTAGAAGAAAA
Organism: uncultured Candidatus Saccharibacteria bacterium; assembly: GCA_964486395.1. Lineage (GTDB taxonomy): Bacteria > Patescibacteriota > Minisyncoccia > Minisyncoccales > MHMH01 > CAYYJV01. The sequence goes on along the minus strand of CAZALP010000015.1, from coordinate 7,777 downwards.
AAGAGAGAAAAGGATGTCTTTGGAAAATTGGTGGCAGTTAATACCTTTTTTGGGAAAAGTTTCTCTGAAAGAGAAAATGATGTTTGCCAGAAATCTTCAGGTGATGATTTCAGCCGGCGTTTCTCTTCCCAAGACCCTGCAGACCCTGTCCTCGCAGTCGCAAAACAGGAGATTCAAAAAGGCCTTGTTGAAAATAGCCGATGAAATAGTGAAAGGGAAAAGCTTTTCCGAAGCGTTGTCGGAATATCCTGATGTTTTTTCCAATCTTTTCTGCAGCGTGGTTAAGGTGGGGGAGGAGTCTGGTACTTTAGAAAAGAACCTGGGAATTTTAGTTCGTCAAATGGAGAGGGAAAATGACTTGAGGACTAAAATAAAAGGAGCAATGATGTACCCCGCGGTCATTATTGCCGCTATGATGGGCATCGGAGTTTTAATGCTGGTAATGGTGGTGCCCAAACTTGCCGAAACTTTCAATGAATTGAAGGTCGAGCTTCCTTTTACCACCAAGATTGTTATTGCCCTAGGCACTTTTTTGTCAGAGAAATGGTATCTGGCAATTTTACTTGTTTTTATTCTTATAATTGCCGTCAGGTTCATTTTAAAAACCAAATCGGGTAAAAAGACCTGGGATATTTTTAGCTTGAAAATTCCGGTTATTTCAAATTTGATAAAAAAAACCAACGCAGCTTACATGCTCAGAACCCTCTCTTCTTTAATTGCAGCCGGCACGCCTTTGGTTAGGGCACTGCAAATAGTTTCCGGGACTCTTAATAATTATTATTTTCGGCAGGCTTTGGTAGAGTCAATTGAAAAAGTAAAAAAGGGGCAAAGGCTTTCGGAGGCCCTCAGGCCCTGCCGCGAACTTTATCCCTTGACCGTGATTCAAATGATGGAAGTGGGCGAAGAAACGGGCCAAACTTCCGAAATTCTGCAAAAGCTCGCCGATTTTTACGAAGAAGAAGTGACCAACGTCACCAAAAATCTGGCTTCTATTATTGAGCCCGTTATCATGTTGTTGATCGGAGGTGCAGTGGGATTTTTTGCCATCTCTATGGTTCAGCCTATGTATGCGATGCTGGGAGCTATGTAGGGCGATCAGTATCGCATACATAGGCCAGAATGGGGTCCGGGGGTGGTGGAAATATTAAAACCGCAAGGTTTTAAGGAGCGCTAACAGCGCGACGCCGATTTATTTAATGATTGGATCACTATGACGAAAACAAAAGGTTTTACTTTAATGGACGTAATGATAGGCACTGCTTTGGTGCTCATTGTTTTTTTGGGCATTTTTGGCGCTTACCAATTAGGAATGAAAGTGATAGATCTTTCCAGGAACAAGATTGCCGCTATCTCCATTGCCAATCAGCATTTGGAATTAATAAGAAATTTGCCTTACTCATCCGTGGGCACTAAGGGAGCGGTTTTGCCTTACGCTGAAGGAATTTTGGAAAAAGCCACCACCACCACTTTGAACAATGTTGAGTATAACGTTACCACTACGGTTAAATATATTTCCGATGAAGCCGACGGAACAGGCGCCGGGGATGACTGCGATTTAGATTATAAGAAAGCTCAAGTGCGCGTCGGCTGGTCTCGTCCTTTTCCCGGAGAAATCAAATTGGTAACCGATGTAGCGCCCAAAGATATTTTTGAAGAGCTTGCCTCTTGTGAAGAACAGCCCGGGGGCATACTTTCTGTTCAGGTTTTTGACGCTCAAGGCGTTATGGTTTCTTCGCCTACCATTAATGTTTACGACCCAGAAACGGGAACTTTGATTGATTCGGTTACTCCTTCTTCTGGAGAATACGATTTTCTTTTAGCTACTTCAACTTACAAAGTGGAGGTTTTGAAAGATGGCTACAGCACAGAAAGAACCTACGGAATAGATGAAATAGCTACGCCCGAAAAGCCCCACCCTTTGGTTTTGGAAGGAGAGATAACCGAAATTAGCTTTTCTATTGATAAGGTTAGTACTTTTTCGGTGGACACTTTATCTCCCTGGGGCAGGGATTATTTTGCCGATTCATTTGAAGACACTTCCAAGATTTCCGAGGTTGCTGATTTAGCGGTGGCCGAAGGAGAGGCAAAACTGGCCACTACTTCGGAGGGCTATGTTTCTTCCGGCTATCTTTTTTCCCAAGTAGTCAAGCCTCAAAATTTAGTTAATTGGGATGAATTGAGTTGGTCTGATTCAGAGTTTCCCGAAACCGATTTAAAATACCAAATTTATTTCGCTTCCGGCACCGATTGGCTGATGGTCCCGGAGAGCGATTTGGCCGGCAATCAACAGGGATTTGACATAACTCCGGTGGATTTATCCGGGCTGGACGTCAACAAGTACTTTATGCTGAAAATCAGGGGTAATTTTTCCACCAATTCCACCAGCTTTACTCCAGTTTTGTATGGTTGGGAATTATCTTGGATTACATCAGAAGCCACATCCATTGGCAATGTTGATTTTGACTTGCGGGGAGAAAAAATTATCGGAAAGGATGAAAATGAAAATCCGGTTTACAAATACTTTCAGGTTCATGCTTCTGATGGTTCCGGCCACATTGATATTACCGGTTTGGAGTGGGATGATTATACTTTTTCTGCCTACCCAGAGCCGGATCTTAATTTGGTAGGCACTGATCCTTCTCCTCAGCCGATTAGTTTGGCTCCGGATGCTACTCAGCCGGTAGATTTGTATTTGGAAGCCCAGAATTCTTTGCTGTTAACCGTGCAGGATTTGGAAACCTTGGAGCCGATTTTTTCGGCCTCTACTACTTTGTCTAAAGTCGGCTTTAGCGAAACTCAGTTTACCGATGAAGACGGCCAAATTTATTTTATTCCCCTGGAGGAAGCTAACTATGATTTAAGCATTTCAGCTGCGGGATATTTGGCCACCTCTACTTCAGTCTGGGTTTCCGGAGATGTGACAGAAGCCGTTAAATTAAGACGCATAGAATAATGTTCAATGGTGGACATTGAACAAATATATGAGGAGTTTTACTCTTATTGAAACTTTGGTGGCGATTACTGTTTTTGCCGTAGTGACGGGAGCTTTGTTCGGTTTCATTTTTTGGGCCTATGAGACCCAAGGTTTTGCCTGGCAGCAGGCAATAGCTATTGACGAAGCCAGAAAGGGAATTGAGACTATGGTCAAAGAAATCAGGGAGGCTAAGGAAGGGAAGGATGGCTTTTATCCCATCGAACTGGCGAGCGACAAAGAATTTATCTTCTATTCAGACATTGACAAGGATGGCCAGACAGAAAGAGTGAGGTATTTTTTGGGATCGGCGGGCTCAGGCTCTCAAACCAAAAAATGTGCCACTTACAGCGACGGCGGCTCTTGCATGGTCGCTTTTTCCGATTTTCTTTCGGGTGAACTGCAGTCAGCCGAAGTAAAAGTTTCCGTGGACGGAGATTTTGGCTGGAGCCGGGAGTATGCTGAAATTTACGCTGACGGAGAGTATTTAGACCGGGTTTGTAAAAACGGCTGCTCTGACTGCCCGGGCGTTTGGCAGGGAACTAAAACTTTTGGGGTTACCAACCAAGCCGGGGATGATTCTGTTCAGTTTTTGGCTGATGCCACCAGCCGTGTTAACGATTCCTGTCCACACTCCATGAAAGCCAAGTTTGAATTAAGCTGGACAGAAAATCTTCCCGGAGGCAGCGGCGAGTTCAAAAAAGGGGTAATAGAGCCGGTAGGTGATCCGCCAAGTTATCCCTCTGATCAGGAGGAAGTAACTGTTTTGAGCCAATATGTAAGAAACGTTCCCCCTATTTTTAGGTATTTTGATGCCAACGGCGCAGAGTTAACTGAAACCCCGGCCAGATTGAAAGATACCAAACTAATGGAAGTTTATCTGGTGGTTAATGTTAATCCGGAAAAAGCCCCTCAGGATTTCGAATTAAGGTCGGCGGTACAATTAAGAAATCTTAAAGATGAATAAATTGAGTGGTTTACGACATCCCTCAGAGATTGAGTGATGTCGTAAATCAAAAAATAATGAAAGGAGTTGTTACCACTTACGTTTTGGTTTTTGGAGCAATTTTTTCGCTGATTTTAGCCAGCACGCTTGGCTTTATTTTGCTGCAGTTTAAACAGTCGTCCCAAAAAGTGGCCTGGGCAGAATCTCTGCATATTGCCGAGGCCGGCTTGAATCATTATAGGTGGTGTCTTAATAACGAAGTGGGAGACAATTGCGCTCTTAATAAAGAATATACGGATGCCGAGGGCAATCTTATCGGAGAATTCTCGCTGGAAATTTCCTCCCAAACCCAATGCGGTCAAACTACTTGGCGGGAAATCACCTCTACAGGCTGGACTACCGATTTTCCTGAAGTTGACAGAAAGCTTAAAGCAGCTTATGCCCGGGAATCGGTAGCCAATTACGCTTATTTATTGAACGACAATGTTTGGGCCGGCGCCGACCGGGAGGTGAGGGGGCTTTATCATTCCAATGGCGGAATTAGAATGGACGGCGAGAATCAGTCTTTAGTCACTTCGGCCAAAGAAACTTGGATTTGCACTGAGTCGTTCGGCTGTTCGCCGCCCGAAGAAAAACAGGGAGTGTTTACCACTACCGACAACTCCAATCCGGATTTATTTGAATTTCCGGTTACTTCTTTTGACTTTGCGGGAATAACCGTCGACTTGGCGGAGATAAAGTCCCTTACCGAACCCTATCCTGAACAATATTACTGGCCTCCAGTCACCGAGATTGACCCTGAAGGCAAGGGTTATCATGTTGTCTTTAACCAAGACGGCTCTTTTGACGTTTGGATTATTACCGCCCTACAAGCCACCTTAGCCTACAGTCTGGAAGAGGGTTGGCATTATGATTATTTTGAGATAAAGGAGGAATATCGCTACAAGGGCCCTATTTCTATTGACCCCAATTGTTCTTTGATCTTTTTTGAAGATAATCTTTGGCCGGAAGGCAAAATTAAAGGCAAGGTAACCGTAGCTTCGGCCGACCTGATTGCTTCCACTGAGGATACAGATATAATTTTATCAGACAATATTAACTATACCACCTTGGAGGGGACAGATGGATTGGGTTTGATTGCTGAAAGGAATATTTTGATCGGCCCCGATTCTCCCGATAAGATGGAGCTGCGGGGAATTTTTATCGCCCAAAAAGGTCATTTTGGCAGGAACCATTACCTCGATAATATCAAGGAAAGTTTGGAGATTAACGGTTCCATTGTTAGCAACGGAAGGGTGGGCACCAAATGGACCTCCGGAGGGCAGGTGATTTCCGGCTATCTGAAGCGGGAAAATTACATCGACACCAATTTAATTTACAATCCCCCGGCTTTTGTTCCCCGTACCACCTCGGATTTTAAATTGATAGGTTGGGAAGAAATAGAGTAGCTACGAAATACGAAAAAATACGAATATACGAAAATCAGAATAAATGATAAAATAAAAAAAGATTCGTATATTCGTATAAAATTCGTAATTCGTAGAAAATATGAATTTTTTAAGCTTAAAACCGGAAACTTTTGGATTAGACGTTTCCGATTTGTCTTTAAAAATCATCAAACTTAAAAAGAAGGGTGGGTCTTTGGGGTTGGCTTCCTTTAGCGAGGTCTTTATTAAACCGGGAATAATTGAGCAAGGCATAATTAAAGACGGTAAAGCTTTAGCTAAAATTATTAAAGAAGCCTTGAATAATAAGGTTAGGGGAGAAAAGTTAAATACAAAGTACGTGGTAGCTTCTTTGCCCGAAGAAAAGTCATTTTTGCAAGTAATTCAGATGCCGAAGATGGTAGAAGAGGAATTGAAAAAAGCTGTCCAGTTTGAAGCCGAAAACTATGTTCCTTTGCCTATAGACAAGGTTTACCTTGACTCCCAAAAGGTTTTGCCGGTACAAGATCATTTGGACCACCTGGATGTTTTGATCGCCGCTTTCCCTAAAAAAACCGTTAATTCTTACCTTTCTATTTTCCAGAAGGCGGGGTTGAAGCCTGTAGCCTTTGAGGCGGAGTCTCAAGCTATATGCCGGGCTTTGGTTAAAAACGGTTTGAGTCCGAAACCTTTGCTTTTGATTGATTTGGGAGTTTCCCGAACCAGCTTGATTATTTTTTCTGGCTATTCTTTGAGATTTACCACTTCTATTCCTTTTTCCGGCCGGAAATTAACCGAACTTATTTCTGAAAAATCAAAAATTAGTTTAGAAAAGGCCGAAGAAGTGAAAATAAATAAGGGGATTGAAGCCCCTGGAGTTGCCGCTTCCCTCGACGAATTAGTCGAGCAGATCGAAAAATATATTGAATACCATCGGACTCATTCGACTCACGAGCATTTACCCCCAGACAGCAAGAAAATAGAGAAAGTTATTCTTTGCGGAGGAGGAGCTAATCTTAAGGGTTTGCCCGATTTCCTTTCCCAAAAACTGAAAATCCAAGTTTCTTTGGGCAATCCCTGGCAGAATATTTTGCCTCAGCCTTTGAAAGAAGTGCCCGAGCTTCCCTACAAAGAATCGTTAAAATATACCACTGCCTTGGGATTGGCTCTTAGGGGAGTAAAATCATGATTAATTTATTGCCGCCGCAATATAAAAAATATCTTGCAGAAGAAGAACGCTATCGAATAATTTTAATTTTGATGGTGGTAGTTTTTCTTTTTCTGATTTCCCTCTTTTTGATTTTGTTTTCGGTTAAAATATATATTTCCGGAGAAGCGCAAAATCAAAAAGTTTTTGTACAGATTTCAGAGAACAAATTTGAAATATCTGAAACCAAAGAGATTGAAAAAAAAGTGCAGTCAATTAACCAAACTCTTTCCGGACTGAGTTCTTTTTACGAAAAACAGCCTTACTATACGGATTTGCTGGAAAGAGTGGCCGATATTTTACCGGAAAAATCATATTTTACTGCCCTTACTTTGAAGTATTTGTCAGCAGATGAGGGTACAGAGGTTTTCCTGAGGGGATTTTCTCCTGATAGGGAAGCTCTGGCCGAATTTAAGAGTGCCCTGGAAAAGCAGCCCGATTTTTACGAACTTGATTTCCCGCCTTCTAACTGGATAAATCCTGATAATTTTTCGGTGAACTTCAAAGTGAAATGAACCTCAACTGCGTTCGCATATGACTACCTCTCGAAAAACAATTTTAATAGGCTTTGGGATAGTTATGGCGATCTTCATTGCTTTAGTGATTTATCCTTTATTTTCTGAGATACAAAAAGAATCTCGCGATTTAGTTTTTCAAAAAGCAAAACTTGCGGAGTTGGGACAGAAAATTCAGAACCTTAACGAATTTCAAAAATCCTACCAGAGCTACCGGGATGATTTGGATAAAGCCGAAGAATTGCTTATCAATTCCTCGGAACCGGTTAATTTCATCGAATTTTTAGAAGAAGAAGCTCAAAGGTCCGAACTTGGAATAGAAATTTTGCCTTTTACTCCAGAGAAAAAGGGGGAATTCTGGCCCTCCATGAATTTTAAGCTGACTCTTAGGGGTTCTTTTGATAATTTTTTAGAATTTCTGGAGAAACTGGAATCTGCTCCCTATTTGATTGAAATTTTAAGCCTGAATGCTTCCGAAAGAGGAGGGGGAGAGCCGGGGACAGAAATTATGGTGTTAATAAAAGTTTATGCCAAAGATTAGCCTAGACAAATTCAAATGGGCTGCCGAGCATGCTTTTTGGGTTTTCCTGATTTTGGTTTTCTTGGCTCTTCTTTTGGGAGGATATATGTTTTACAAATATTATATTTTAGCCAAGAGAGTGGAGCCCGAAATTAAAGAAGCGTCCCTTCAATTTAAAGAAGATCTTTATCAGA
>CAZALP010000014.1:0-14135 GCA_964486395.1 uncultured Candidatus Saccharibacteria bacterium | reverse complement strand
GGGTGAGGAAGCTTGACCTGATTAACTGCTGGGAAATAGTGGAGCCGCCGTAAACTGGCCTGCCGATTTTTAAATTTTTTAAAATTGCCCTAACGATGCCTTTTAAATCTAAACCGAAGTGGTTGTAAAAATTTTCATCTTCCGCTACTAAGACAGCCTGTTTTAAGCGTTCCGGGACATCGGCCAAGGAGATGATGGTTCTTTTTTCTTCGTCGTATATTTGATACAACAAAATTTTCCCCGTCCGATCGTAGATTTTGGTTGGCAAAACGAAGGATTTTTCCGTAAAGTCTTCAGGCCGAGGCAAATCCCTGGCGTAGTAAATGAAGACAAAGGAAAAAATAAACATGAAAAATAAAAACCCTCCCCCGAGGATTTTTAAAAACAACCCCACCTTTTTATTTTTATTCTTTTGGTAAGTTCTTCTGTAATATTTTCTTTGAGGCATACCCAAATTATATCAAACCCCTTCATTTTTTCAAATCATATAACCTCAAAACTTACAGAGAACGGGTTTCTGTAAATTTTTTACCATAAATATCGCCCAGGATTTATCTCTCTTTTTATTTTCTTTAATTTATGATAAATTAAAAACATGAAAGGCAAAACTCAAAAGCAAAAAATTGATGAGCTCTTAAACAGGGGAGTGGAACAGGTTTTGCCGAGTCGAGAAGGACTGGCTGGGTTGATGGGTCGGAAGAAAATTCGTCTCTATCTGGGCATTGACCCCACTGCAAAAAAACTTCACCTCGGCCACGTGGTTAATTTGCGAAAACTGCAAAAATTTGCCGAGCTTGGCCACCAAGCCATTTTGGTGATAGGCACCGGCACGGTTTTGGCAGGAGACCCTTCTTTAAGGGAAGCGGCCCGGCCCAGGATATCTGAAAAAGAGATTAAAGAAAATATCAAAGACTGGAAAAATCAGCTGAAGGAAGTTTTGGATTTCTCCAAAGTCAGGATTAGATACAACGGAGATTGGCTGTTAAAACTTCGTTACCAAGACATTATTGGTATTGCCTCTCACATTTCAGCTGGCAAGCTTTTTCAAAGAGAAATGTTTCAGAGGCGGCTTAAAAAAGGAGACACGGTTTGGACGCACGAAGCTTTGTATCCTTTGTTTCAAGGCTATGACACGGTGGCTTTGGGGGTTGATCTCGAAATAGGGGGCACCGATCAGATCTTCAATATGCTGATTGGCAGGGAATTGATGCAGAAAATGAAAAGAAAAGAAAAATTCGTACTGACTACTAGAATGATTTTGGGGACAGATGGAAAGCCTATGAGTAAAACCAAAGGGAACTGCGTTTGGCTGACCGATTCTGCGCAGGAAATGTACGGAAAGATTATGTCTATTCCTGATCGGCTGATTTTAAGTTACTTTGAGCTATTGACCGACGTTCCCATAAAAGAAATCAAAAATTTATCCTTCAGACAGTCAAAAGCAAAGTTGGCTCGAGAAATCACTTGTATTTTTCACGGCAAAAAAGCAGCCGACTTGGCAGAAAAAGAATTCAACCGTGTTTTTAAGGAAAAAAAATTGCCCAGCAAAATGCCAGAAGCGAAAGTCAAAGAAAGACTTCTTAATATTTTAGATTTATTAGTTAAAACAAAATTAACTTCCTCAAAAGCGGAAGCCAAAAGATTAGTGGAGCAGGGCGGAATAGGAATAGATGGCGAGATCCAAAAGGATTGGAGAAAGAAAATTGAGATAAAAAAAGGAATGGTCATTCGGGCAGGTAGGAGGAGGTTTGTCAAAATTCAATGATTTTTGTCGCAAAACAATCCCCCCACCAATATTGGTGGGGGGATTGTAGTTACATACCTTCTTCGTCTCCGTCTTCAGATTCACTTTCTTCTCCGCCTTCAGATCCTCCTTCTTCTCCTCCTTCAGATCCGCCTTCTTCTCCGCCTTCAGATCCGCCTTCCGGCACATCTTCTGAAACGAAGGGGTTTAAAATTTCTTCGTAAATCATATTTTAGGTGTTTAATTTCTATCTTGTTGTTGGCGACCTTTGCCCCGGTCCTTTTAAAAAAGAACCAGGTTTTGGTTCTGCAAGGTTATTATAAGGTTTCAAGAGGACCTGTCAAGCCCTTTGGCAATTTCTAGCGTAGCAAATAGCTACTGCCAGGGCATCGGCGGCATCGTCTGGTTTGGGCACTTTTTTTAAATTGAGTATGATTTTAATCATTTCCTGCACCTGTTTTTTTTCCGCTTTGCCGTATCCCGCCACTGTCATTTTAGCCTGCAAAGGGGTAAATTCATGAACAGGAATCTTTTTTTGGGCGGCAGTCAACAAAATTACCCCCTTGGCTTGGCTGACGGGCAGCGCCGTTTTTATGTTTTTAAAAAAGTAAAGACTTTCTACAGCAAGGGCCGCAGGTTTGTATTTTTTTATCAGCTTGTTGAGTTTGTTATTTATTTTCTTTAAGCGTTCTCCTGTTTCCAAAGTGGGCTCAGTTTGGATCAGCCCGTAGGCAAGGCATTTTAAGTTTTTTCCCGTTTTGACCACGCCAAAACCCGTCGTCGCGGTTCCTGGGTCGATTCCAATAATAATCATGGAGATATAACACTAATACGCTAATTTACACCAATGTCACGAATTAAATATTATTGTCACTCGTGTATCATTGGTAAATTGGTATTATTTAAGATTAGAATATATTTCTTGAACGGCGTCGTTTTCGTCAAGCGCTTCAAAAAGTTTTTCGGCCGCTTCCTTGTCTTTGTCTTGCAGTTCCACTTCGTATTGAGGCACCCACTCCAAACGGCCGTCTTTTTCTTGTGTGTGAACAGCGGGCTTTCTTTGGAACATCCATCTTACTCCCCCTTCTCCTACCAGCTTTCCTCCGTTTTGGTTTAAAATTTGCTTGATTTCAGACAAGGTTCGGTTTTTATTATCAGTGATCCCTTCGATAATAATAGCTATACCGCCTGGGCCATAGGCTTCGTAGGTTACCGATTCCAATTTCGCGCCCTCGAGTTCGCCGGTACCCCTTTTTACGGCCTTTTCTATGTTGTCCGCGGGCATGTCGAATTCCTTGGCTTTTTCTATGGCCGTTCTTAGTTTCGGATTAAAATTGGGGTCGCCGCCGCCTTCTCTGGCCGCTACTGAAATTTCTCGGGAAAGCTTAGAGAAAACCTTACTGCGCTTGGCATCAGTAATGGCTTTTTTGTGTTTTATACTTGCAAAATGTGAATGCCCTGACATATGTTTTAATTATAACCTGTTTTTAGTTTTTTCTTAAGCAGTAAAATTACTGTGCCGGAGAAAATAGCCACAGCTAAAGCGACGGACACTATTAATCCTGAATTAGACGGTTGGGGCAGCTGTTTACCGACCGCCGCCAAAGCTTGCGGGCTTCTGGAGTCAGAAGCTGTCGCAGGTGGTGATTCTTTTGGCTGAAGGATTTCCTTGGGCGCAGGAGCAATGTTGGCTGATCCCTTGGTCATGGTTTTGCTCCAGATCCATTTATCTTCTGTCGTTCTGTTAAAAGATTCCCCGCGAGGGGCTTTTCCGTAATTTACCGTCTGCGCTGTTTCACCGTCGGGCTGGATTAAGTTTAAACCGTCACCATCGTTATTTAAAGTAATTTTGGTGGTAAGGCGGGAAAGAACCAAAAATCCTTGAGGGGGAATAGTTGTTTTTTCCGGGAAAGTATAGGTTTTAGCGCTTCCAATGGTATCAATAATTTGCCAGCCGGAAAGATTAACCTCGAAATCATTTTGATTAAAAATTTCAATCCATTCTTTCTCGGCGTCCGGTCCGATAGGGGAGGGCAAAATTTCATTAATAACCACACCCGAAGGATAAGTTATTGATGGAGGTTCAACCTCCATCAATTCTTCAGTTGAGGCGGGGGCGGCTTCGGGTTCGGGTTGTGTTTCGTTCACACAGGCCAGGCCTTCTTCTTTGATGTCGGCAAGCCTGGAAGGGCCAATGCCGATTACGCGGTCTAATTCATCTACGGAGGAAAATAATGTTTCTGCCCGCAGGTTTATAATTTGCTCGGCGTAAGACGGACCAATATGGATAATTTTTTCCAATTCTTCTTTCGGCGCAGTGTTTATATTGACACAATCAGTAGAGTAGGCAATTCCAACCTGAAAAACAACCGAAAGAAGAAAACAAAAAAGAAATATTATTGAAGTAATATTTTTCATACCCTCACTCCATAGTTATCAAAAATTTTCTTAAAAGACAAGCCGGGCGTTTAATGTCGGACATTAAATATAGTGTTGCACCACCAGGTGGTGCAACATGAAAGCATCAAAAAATCCCTCGAAGTAATTTCTGGAAAGAGCCAATTGTCAAAAATACACTCATCTTATACAGATTGTTGATTTTTTACTTCTTTTTGATACTATACTATATAGTATAGTAATATTGGGGATTTAAGTAATTTTAACAACAAAAATTCATGCCGCGTACTCAACCTAAAAATCTTGATGAAAAAGAAAGAAAGAAGCTTTTAGATGAGCTATGGACAACGATTGCTCTTTTAGAAACTCGTCAAGAGGTTAAGAATTTCTTTAAAGATTTATTAAGCGAGACAGAAGCTGTGATGCTGGCCCGTCGTCTTCAGATAGCTAAACTTTTACTGCAGGGGTGGACATACGAAAACATCTCCACAAAACTTAAAACGAGTTATGTTACCATCGGATCGGTTCAGAGGTGGCTGCAAGGGGGCTTTGGAGGTTATGCTAACTTGCTGCCGCGGTTAAAAAAGGAAATTGAACGGCAAGAAAAATTATATAAAAAAAGGCAAAAATCCAAAACTCCTTGCACTTTTGAATGGATTAAACGAAAATACCCCCTTCATTTTCTTTTGTTTAATTTGGTTGACTGGGCTGAATTTAGACCGCCCAAAAAACTAAGAAAGAAATAACCACTTATAATACTATACTATATAGTATAGTATTGTTTGATTGTTTGAAACTTTATAAATGTTTAGATTTTACCGTCCCAAAGAAGCTGGAATCTTTAAAAAGAAACCCTGGCGGCTTCTTCGCCATTTAATAGTTACAAAAGATTTTGGTTGCCCTGGTATTTGATTTTCAAATGTTGATAGGCGGATTTGGTGGCGAGTCTGCCCTTGGGAGTTCTTTCTATGAAGCCGACTTGCATCAAATACGGCTCGTAAATGTCCAAAATGGTGTCTTGCTCTTCGGAGGAGGCGGCGGCTATTGTTTGTAAGCCCACAGGACCTCCATTAAACTTATCAATAATTACCTTTAAAACTTTTCTGTCTCCTGGCTCCAGGCCCATTTGGTCTATTTCCAAAAAATTTAAAGCGGATTCGGCAATGGACGGGGTAATTATGCCCTTCCCTTCAACTTGAGCAAAGTCTCTTACCCTTTTTAAAAGGCGGTTGGCCACTCTGGGAGTAAAGCGGGAACGCTGGGCAATAATTTTTATGGCCTCTGGCTCTGTTTTTATTCTTAGAATTTGGCTCGACCTCTGGACAATTTTTTCAATATCTTCCGGCCGATAAAAGTTGAGCTGGAAAGTGGCTCCGAACCTGTTTCTTAAAGGAGAAGATAATAGAGCCAATCTAGTGGTGGCCCCGATTAAGGTGAACTTAGGAAGAGTGAGCTCCATGGTTCTAGCCATGGGGCCTTTGCCCATCACGATATTTAGCTTAAAATCTTCCATCGCCGGATACAAATATTCCTCAATAAGCTTGTTGAGACGATGGATTTCGTCGATAAACAGAATATCTCCTTCTGATAGATTGGTCAGAATGGCAGCTAAGTCCCCAGCTTTTTCAATGGCTGGTCCTGAAGTTACCTTTATGCCACAGCCCATTTCTTTGGCGATCAAATGAGCCAAGGTAGTTTTTCCCAGACCCGCTCCCCCGTAAAATAAAAGATGATCGCAACACTCTTTTCTTTTTTTGGCAGCGTCGATGATTATTTTAACGTTTTTTTTGATCTTTTCTTGGCCAACATAATCTGCCCAGGACTTAGGCCTGAGGGTTAAATCTAGATTTTGGTCTTCGGGAACGCCTTGAGGGGTTGACAAGTTTGGCATAATATGATACAATCAAAAGTTATAATGCGGCTCCAGAGCTGGGGGTAGGAATATCTTTTAGTCGGATAGCTCGGGTGATGCTGAGCTATTCCTCGAAGATATTCTAAACTTTAAGCTCCCAAGCTAGAGTATCGGCCCCCAGCTCTGGAGTCGTTTTTATTCTCCGGTTATCCTTTCCACCTCTTCAATGGTGGTTATTTTGTTTAATACTTTAAGAAATCCATCTTGCCGCATTAAAACCATTCCTTTTTCGATTGCTTTTTTTCTTAAAGCAGCAATAGAAGGATCTTTCAGGATAAACTTTTCCATTTCGTCGTCTATTGAAAAGGCCTCGAAAATTCCCACTCTTCCTCGGTAGCCGGTATAGTTGCACTCCTTACAGCCTTTGGCTTTGGGAATTCTTATGCCTTTGGGTAGTTTCCCCGGCGCTTTTTTTAATTTGCTTAATTCTGAGGCCGTAGGCTTTTTTAATTCCGCGCACTTTTTGCAAACTTTTCTCACCAACCTTTGGGCAATGGCCAGATTGATGGCAGGGCCAATATTGGAAGGTTTGGCCCCCAGGCTAGTTAGTCTAGCGATGGTGCCGGCGGCATCGTTTGTATGAAGGGTAGTTAGAACCAAATGTCCCGTTAGAGCGGCCTGTATGGCGATTTTAGCTGTTTCCAAGTCTCTGATTTCTCCCACCAAAATTACGTCGGGATCCTGGCGCATGATGGATTTCAATCCGGAAGCGAAATTGTAACCCTTCTTCGGGTTTGTTTGGGTTTGAGATATCCCTTTTAAATGATATTCAATGGGATCTTCAATGGTAATAATTTTTATTTCCGGCCGCTGGATTGCTTTCAGGAAAGCATACAAGGTGGTGGTTTTTCCGGAGCCGGTGGGACCCGTCACTATTATCATCCCGTTGGGCTTTTTTATTTCCTTTTTAAAAGTGGCCAATAAATCTTTTCTCAACCCCAAAGATTCCATACCGATTAAATTTTTGGGATTTAAAATTCTTAAAACAACGGCTTCGCCCGCTTCGGCCGGGAGAGTAGAAACCCTGATTTCAATGGAATATTTAGGCGAAGCGACAGAAAATCTGCCGTTTTGGGGTCTGTCGGTAACGTTTAGCTTTATCGAACTTAAAAGCTTGATTCTGGAAAGAAGGGCCTCGTATATTTTTCTTTTTACTTCGGTTACATCTTGCAGTATACCATCGATTCTTACCCTGATTTTTGCTTCTTCTTTTTGGGGTTCAATGTGAAGGTCAGAAGCCCCCAGGCTTATGGCTCCTCCCAAAACAATTTCCAGTAAAGAAGTAGTTTTTTTGTCCAAGGACTTTTTGATTTTTTCCTTAAATTCGGGGACGTTTTTTATTTCTTGTTGAGATGGGATTTTCATAATATTTTTAATATCTTTTCTTGTGCCGACAACAGTTCTTTTTCTCTTACCAAGAACAAAATCCCTTCTCCACGGGAAACTCCTTCGAAGTTTTCCAATATTTTTTGAAGATTGCCCAAATCAGGGGAGTAAAAAACCCCTTTGATCACGGGAGGGGAAGCGTGACTTTCCCAAAGCACTAGCAGGTTGGGGAGATACTGGAAATTGAACTTAATTTCTTCCAAGGCAAAGCTGAGATCCTTGGAACTGGCTTGGCACTCTTGGAAGTCTCTGTCAGTTAAAGTTGCCAAATAAAGACCTTTTTGTTTGTTAAAATTCAGTTTTTCTAAAATTCTTCCCAAGAGCTTGATTTGGGAGAGGCCTTTTTGCTTGTAGAGATGTTGGATAATTTTTTGGTGGCAAGCCCCCTTTTCTATAAGGAAAGCCGAAGTTTCAAAGGTTTTGGGGCGAGTTTTGGGGTTTCGGAAATTTTGGGAAGACCAAATTATCCCGGTTAAAAGATAAGAGGCAACGGTTTCTCTTATAAGCTCGCCATCTTGAGATTCCATTGATCTTATCAGTCCGGTGACGGTTTCCGAGATTGAAGAAGTCATTTCTGTCAGGTTTACCTCGCCGAAATTTTCGCCATCCAAATGATTGTCGATGCGAAGAATGGGAGTTTCATAAAAAGTCCCGGAATTCTGAGTAAAAACTTCCCCTAAATCTTCCAAGGAGCTGGCTCCCAGGGTAATCAAGAGATCAGGGTTTTCATTGGCAAGATTGTCTTTTTTGATTTCCACTTCTTTACTTCTCCGGGAAAAAGAAATATCTTTTTCGCCGATCTCTCCCTCAGCGAGAGTTAGATGTATTTTCAGGTTTTTCCCGTTTTTTTCATAGCGCATTTCCGAAATGTTTTTTTCCGAGGTATCGACAGAAATAGTAAAGCCCTTGCCGGAAAAGGAATTTAGTCCAGAAAGGAAATGAAATTTTTCTGGTATTCCGTCAACAGCAACATTTACTTTTTTGCCAAGTTTCTTTAAAGTAAAAAAAAGCGCAAAGGAAGCTGGCAGACTGTCTCCCGCCGAGTTTAAAGCGGGTAGCAGAAGAATACTGCGAGATTTTTTGATTAGATTTTTGGCCTGAGAAATCGTATCCATATATTTTAAAACTAATGTTTATAGCTCTGCGTTAAAACTAATGTTTATAGCTCTGCGTTATTTACTTTAGCATGAAACTAAGATTTTTTACAAGTGCCCCTCATCAAACAAAAAAAGCGGGCGAAGCCCTAGCAAAAGAAATTTTAAATACAGCTCCCGGCAAAAAAGCGCTGGTTTTAGCTTTAGTGGGGGATTTGGGAGGAGGGAAGACAACTTTTCTGCAGGGTTTGGCTCGAGGCCTGGGAATTAAACAAAAAATTACCAGCCCTACCTTTATCATAGCAAAAAGGTTTTCGGTTTCAGCCTTTGGGTTTCATAATTTTTATCACATAGATTGTTACAGAATACAAAAACTAAAAGAGCTTCTGGACCTAGGTTTTAAGAAAATTATTTCCGACCCTCACAACATTGTGGCCGTGGAATGGGCCGATAAAATAAGGAACATTTTTCCCAAAAGTACGCTTTGGATCAATTTTGAGTTCGTGGATAAGAATAAAAGAGAAATTATATTAAAATCAAGGGATGGCAGATAAAATTAACTTACAGAGAACGAGTTTCTGTAAGTTTTAAGCCTCGCTTTCATCATTATGAGAAAATTTCTATTTCCAACGCCAGTTTGGTATTCAGAGAGTTTTAAAAGGGATTTTGAACCTCTTTTATTTATGCTAGAGTAAAATTGTTTCCTCGCAATGTCGTGGTCGTGGGATGGGGCGGATAAAATTCTGGATATATTGCCCAAAGATGCTATTTTATTAAATTTGATTTTATAATCGAAACAAAAGGAGGATTGTTTTAGATGTACATTAAAAATATAAAAGACGTTTTATTGGTTTGGATGGTTGGGCTCGTAGGCGGGGTGTTGTTTACGGTTTTAAGAATAACCAAAAGAGTAGAGATAGCCGGGGCGTGCTACAAGAAAGAAAAATTCAACCATAAAGGAAAAGGATTGGTCATAATTGCCAATCACCCTTCTTTGTGGGAGCCGTGCCTTTTGCCCTTCCTGCTTTTTCCCCGGTATTTGTTTTCTTTAAGGTTTATTCCGTATTCGCTGGTTGATAAAAAGAATTATTATGATAAATGGTGGTTTCAACCACTTCGGTTTGTTTGCGTGCCGATAAAAAGAGGGAGTCCGAGAGAAGAATTAACAACCATAAAAAAAACGTTGCAGCCGATGCTCAAAGAAGGAAAAATTTTAATTTTGTTCCCCGAGGGCGGTAGAACATTCAAATGCATTAAATTGAGAGGAGTTAAGTATTCGCGTTCAGGGAAAAAGATTGCCAGATTTCCTCGGGGGATCGAGAAGCTGTTTTTAGGTGTTGATTGCCTTGTTTTGCCGATTTGGACAGAAGGCGGAGACAAGGTGATTCCCAACAAAGAGGAATTCCCAAAAATTATTTCCATTTTTCCTCGCGTTTGGCGTAAAACCAGAATAGTGGTCGGAGAAAACTTAACGACCCGAGGGTTTAAAAAGGGAGAGCTTTTGGAGCATTTGGAAAATACTTTGCTGAATTTGGCAGAATTAAGCAATTCTTGACCGAAAATATTAGGGAGATTGGGTCTGGGTCTAAAAGCATTTTAACCAAAAAAATAAACGATTCCCCCGGTTTCGCCCGGCTTCGCTAAGTTTAAGAAAAAACAAGCCTCATTTCGAGGCTTTTTGTTTTTGTGGTAGAATTTTATAATGCCAAAACGGTTGATTATTATTGATGCGAATTCAGTAATTCATCGAGCTTACCACGCTTTGCCTCCTTTAACCACTAAAAAAGGAGAAGCGGTGGGAGCGGTTTACGGTTTTCTGCTGGTTTTTTTGAAAGCGATCAGAGAATTCCAACCCGATTTCGTAGCGGCCTGTTTTGACGTTAAGGGTCCCACTTTCCGCCACCAAAAATACCAAGAATATAAGGCCAAAAGGCCCCCTATGCCCGAAGATTTGGGCCGGCAGATTGCCAAGATTAAAGAGGTGTTGCGGTCCTTTAACGTTAAAACTTTTGAAAAAGAAGGCTTTGAGGCAGATGATTTGATCGGAACCATTGCAGCGAAAGCTCCCCAAAAGCAAGTTGTTCCCGAATTGGAAACAATCATTCTAAGCGGGGACACCGATACCTTGCAGTTGGTGAATCCCCAAACCCGGGTTTATGTTTTAAGGAAGGGAGTAAAAGATACGGTTCTTTACGACAGCAAACTGGTAGAGGAAAAATATCAAGGGTTGAAACCCGAACAGCTTTTGGATTTCCGGGCTCTCAAGGGAGACCCTTCCGACAATATTCCGGGAGTGCGGGGCATCGGAGAGAAAACAGCCATAGATTTAATTAAAGAATACGGGAGTCTTGAGGAGATTTACGATAATATAACTTTGATTAAGGGGAAAGCTAGAGAAAAGTTGCAGCATCACAAAGAAGACGCTTTCTTTAGCCGGGAACTGGCCCAAATACACAAAAATGTTCCAATTGATTTCAACCTAAAGGATTGCCAATGGTCCGGATACGATAAAGAAAAAGCCACCCAAACTTTGAAAAACCTTGAGTTTTATAGTTTAATTGAGCGTTTACCTTAATATGCCCGAATTGCCAGAAGTAGAGATAATTAGACGGCAATTGGCTCGAAAAATCATCGGCAAGAAGATAGACGGCAAGAAAATCAAAGCTGTGAGAAGGCGGGCCAAGGTTTTGATGATTGATTTTGCCGACGGCTCCAGCTTGGTTTTCCACTTGAAGTTGGCCGGTCAATTGATACTTAACGGAGAACCTTCAAAATATACTCGGAAGGTTTTTAATTTGGACGACGGCTCAAAATTAATATTCAATGATGCCAGAAAGTTTGGTTGGTGGAAGAAAGTCAAAGACACAAAATCAATAGAAAAAAGGTTTGGCCCCGAAGCTCTGGAAGTGGATTTCAAAACTTTTAAAAATAATCTTGGAAAACATCCCGGCGCCAAAATCAAGCCTCTTTTGATGAATCAGAAATTTATTGCCGGCATCGGCAATATTTATTCAGATGAAATTTTGTTCAACGCCAAGGTGCACCCTCTGCGGCGGGTTAAAACATTGGGAAACCGGGAAATTAAATTGATTCACCAAAACATTAAAAGGGTTTTGCAAAAAGCGATTCAATATCGCGGCACCACCGAACAATACTACCGTGACGCCTGCGGCAGGGAAGGGGGGTATGACCAGCAACTTAAAGTATACCAAAGAGAGGGAGAAAAATGCCTTCGCTGCGGCACTAAAATTAAACGAATAAAACTCGGCGGCCGCAGCGCCCGCTTTTGTCCCCAATGTCAGCGTTAATAATTACGCCGTGGCATAATTTCACCCCTTTATAAAACGTTAAACGCTCGGCGTTTAACAGGAGTACGCCCAAGATTTGGCTTGGAATGTCTTGTTTGTAGCTTGAAAGTTTGAAAAATGGGGTGGAGTTGGTAGAATTTTAAGATACGCCAAAAATATGATTATTTTTCTTTACGGGCCGGATACATATAGATTGAAGGAAAAGGCAAGGGAAGTTGTCGCTAGTTACCAGAAAGTTCGCAAAAGCGGGCTTAATTTGAAATACTTTGACTCCACAAAATTGGATTTTCAAGATTTTATTCAAGAATTTCAGACCGCCTCAATGTTTAAGGAAAAGAAATTGTTTGTTTTGAAAAATATTTTCTCAAATCAAAAATTTAAAAATTCTTTTTTGGAAAATTCCAAGAAATTTACCAATTCAGACAATATTGTTTTAATTCAAGAAGAAGGCGAAATTAATCCCAAAGATTCATTGTTTGACTTTTTGAAAAAAAATTCCAAAACCCAGGAGTTTCAACTTCTTGAGGGACAAAAATTAAAAAACTGGATTAAAAAAGAATTTGAGAAATATTCGACCGAAGTCGAAATTCAAGCGGTAGAAACCTTGATAAATTTCATGGGCAACAATCTTTGGCGGCTTTCCAATGAAATAAAAAAGATAGCGGCTTTTGGCAGGGGAAGAAAAATTACAGCCAAAGACGTAAACGTTTTATCTAAGCCGAAAATCGAGGCAGATATTTTCAAAACTATTGATGCCATAGCCCTTAAAAATAAAAAGCAGGCTTTAGCTTTGTTGCACAAGCATCTGGAAAAGGGAGACAGCCATTTGTATCTTTTGGCCATGATCAATTTTCAGTTTCGCAATTTGTTAATATTGAAATCCGGATGCCGGCTTAAAATGCATCCTTATGTGGTAAGGAAAACAACCCACCAGGCCAGGGCTTTTTCTTTGGAAGAACTAAAAAAAATCTATCACAAATTATTTGAGATAGACTACCAAATTAAAACTGGGCGTTTAGATCCGCAGACAGCGTTAGATTTGCTAGTTGCCGAAATTTAATTACCAACCTTTTTCAATCAGACTTTTCTATCGATTAACTTGGTTATTCTTGATTTTTTTCTCGAAGCAGTATTGTGTTTAATGACGCCGACCTTCGCGGCTTTGTCCAGGGCTTTGTAAAGCTGAGGCAAGATGTTTTTGGCTTCTTTTTGTTTACCTTGGGAAATGTAAAACCTCACCTTTTTTTGCAGGTCTTTTATTTTCTTTTTGTAAACCAGATTTCTCTTTCTTCTTTTAATATTTTGCCTTATGGCCTTTTTGGCAGATTTGGTAATCGGCATAGCAAGTACAATTTACCAGAGAAAACAAAAAGACGCAAGGGCTTGTCCTTGCGTCTTATTTTTATATCTTTATTTTTTTTAAGTACTTCTGGTTCTTTTTTCTATACTTTTAACGATTTTTTGTCCGTACCATTTAATCACGGTTTCCTTGAAGTTCTCCCTCCACAGCTCTTTAGTTTCGGAAATATCCAAGGCGTAATCTCTGACTACGCCGGCTATTCCTGTAAAGATGGCCAGAAGGCGGTTTTTCAGCGAGTAGAATCTCTTCATGCCCTCAAATACGCTTTTTTGGAGCTCA
The DNA here is from genome assembly GCA_964486395.1 of uncultured Candidatus Saccharibacteria bacterium. Lineage (GTDB taxonomy): Bacteria > Patescibacteriota > Minisyncoccia > Minisyncoccales > MHMH01 > CAYYJV01. The sequence goes on along the minus strand of CAZALP010000014.1, from coordinate 655 downwards.
AAGGCTGACATTTTGGCAGGTCGAAAGGTAACCCTGGTTCCATCGTAATCTCTGGGGTCCAGGTTTAGAAGCCTGTTTTGTTTTTCCAAGTTTTCTCTAAGCTCGGTGCCCGGCAAAGGGGTCAGTACCCATATTTGAATAGAGCGAATACCCTGCTTTCTGGCCCAGTCGGCAGTTTTCAAGGCGGTCAGCTTATCATCTGAATCAAATCCAGAGATGAAAGAGCCGTGAACGGTGCTGAGCATCCTTTTTTTCTTGAATAAAGAAATATATTCTTCTATTTCTTGCAGGATTTGGCCTTTATACATCTCTTTAAGAGAATCTGCGTTGACCGATTCGAACCCGATACAGAGAAACTGACAGCGGGTTCTTTTAGCCAACCTGAGCCATTCTTCGTCCCCGGCAACGCTGGCTCTGACTTGGGCTCCCCATCTGGGTATTTTGTCGAGTTTTTGGAGCATCAAAGAAAGGATTTTCTTGCTTCTTTCCATATCAATGGCGAAGTTGTCGTCGACAAAAAACACTGACCTAGGCCCGACTCTTTTGATTTCGTTTACCACGCTTTCCGGATCGCGGAATCTCATTTTCGGAAACATTTTGTGGACGCAGCAGAAAGTACATCGATATGGACAACCCCTGGATGTTTCTATGGGGA
>CAZALP010000013.1:9615-14142 GCA_964486395.1 uncultured Candidatus Saccharibacteria bacterium | reverse complement strand
CTGCGTGCGAACAGTGGACTAATTGGTTATTGAACATTGATAATTTAGTGCTTAAGGCCGACTTTTTTTATTACATTATTATACCTCCTTGTGCTTTCTTCTTTGAGATAGCCTAGTAATTTTTTTCTCTTGGCTACTATTTTCAAAAGCCCTTTTCTGGAATGAACGTCTTTTTTGTGCTTTTTCAAGTGCAACAAAAGCCTTTTGATTTCTTCTGTCAATAAGGCGATCTGCACCTCCGGAGAGCCGGTGTCAGCTCCGTGCAGTTTATATTTTTCTATTATTTTTAGTTTTTCTTCTGGTTTTAGCATATTTTTAGTACATTATTTTTGAGTTTCCCCGCGTTCTTTTTTTGCGAGGATACTTTAATGTTAATTCTCTGAAGACTTTCAAGTAATCTCTTAGGAGCCGGGGTATCAGAAAATTTCTTTTGACTTGCAAACGGGCCATTTGCCCCATTTTTTTATTAAGTTCAGGGTTTTGCAACAGCTGGACTATTCTTTTGGCAGTTTCCCGGTAATTGGCAACCAAGAAGCCATTTTTTCCATCCTCAATTTGTATTTTAATTCCGCCTACGTTTCCCCCGATGACCGGTTTGCCTTTCCACATAGCTTCACAAACGGTGAGCCCAAATCCTTCAGCTATGGATTTTTGCACGATGACGTCGGAGGCCACCTGGATGGCGTTGACAAAAGTGGAAACCCTCATACTTCCCAACATATTCAGATCGGCGAAAAGGAAAATGTCTTGATCTTTTTCCGCCTCTTTTTTGACCATGTTAAACACTCTCACGGCTTCGGGGTCGTCTTGAGCCATGAAAAATCCCACCATGGCCAGCTGCAAATTGGGAATTTTCTTTTTGGCAATTTTGTAAGCTTTAATTACCCCCAGGGGATCTTTCCAGGGGTCAAACCTCGAAACCTGGGTGACTAAAGGCCTTCTGGGGTTTATCCCGAAATTTTCAATGATTCTTTTCGCGATATTAAGCGACAGGGGTTCATTTTTGGGAAGCAGGGGGTCGATAGCCGGAGGGAAAATCACTTTTTTGTTTTTAATCTCCGGCTTGACGAACTCCTTTGAACTTACCACCACTTTGTCATACATTGCCAGGTACCCAGACACAAAATCCCATACTTCGTGGTTGGGAGAAGTTAAGTCGATATGAAGCCGGCATATTGCCGGATAAAAGCGAGGCAGAAATTGAATAACTCCGGCCGGCTGCGGATCATGGATGACCCAAACGTCGGCTCGCATATCCTGCATTATTTCCGCCGATCTTTCCATGTGAGCAAGATACCTTTTTCTGTGGGCGAAGGGGAATTCGTATTTTTCCCCTTGGAGGGCGTTGTGCATTTTTTTCGTTATTTCGAAAAAATCTTCCCGTCCGGGAATAGTATACCACATGGCTTTCAGACCGAGCCCCTTCATTAAGGGAACCAAGCTTTTAAGAATTTCAGCTACTCCTCCGCCTCGGGGCGTGGAGTTTACCATGTTTACTTTCAGCCCTTTCAATTCTTCAGCCAAACTTTTTATTTCTCTTAATTGTTTTTGGCTTATGAAATTTTGATAGGCCTCTATCTTTTTGGGATAAACTCTGACTTTCGGCAACATATTTTTTACATTGTACAACAAAAAAAGAAATTTACAAAATTTATCCCCACCATTATGGCGAGGAAGCTGTGCCCCCACTAGGACTTGAAGAGTTGCCCGAAGACATTCCCTCGCTTCGCTTGGAATTCGGGAGCAAGATTTTCGCCACAGCGAGAGCAGATAAAAATTTATAGGCACCTTCGGTGCCTAAAATTTTCATATGCCCCCACTAGGACTCGAACCTAGAACCAATTGCTTAAGAGGCAACTGCTCTTCCAATTGAGCTATGGGGGCAAGAATTAATATGCGCATTGGATGTTCCACCATTGCCAGCCTTGCATTTCAATAATGCCAGAGTAGTTAAAAATCGTATTAACGACTGCCCAAGACGATAAGATAATCACCACACCAATGACCACAGAAAGAATGATTCTTTTGGCTTGTCTCAAGGCATCCGGGTTGGCGCCGGCGAAAAAGAAAAATATTCCCCCGACTATGGCCATTACCACGGCGACAAAGCCGATGATTTCCAAGGCAAATTTCAAAACGTTGTTTATAAGCACAAAAAAATCGCAGAATTGACAGTCGGGTTTATCCGTTCCCGGGCCGCAGGGAACTAGTGGTCCGGCGGCAGAAATAAAATACGGCGTTAAAAGCAGCAGCAAAAAACTGATTAGGAATACTCTTTTCATATCTTCATTATAGCAAATTTATGTTTCCCGTGAAACCCCGCCCATTAAACAATCATAAAACTGGCAAAGAATATCCTATCTTAAAGGTAGGATATCTAAAGGTAGGATACCGGCTAAAAATAAAATGGCTTCTAGCGGCGTGGTCTAATTGGAAGCCAAGGGTCTTTAAAATTTTTGCCAACTTTTTTGAAGTAATACCGAGGAGCTTAGACATATATTTTAATAGGTTATTGTTTAATGTCAATGTATGCGCCATTTTAAGTATAGTGCGCCTGGTAGGATTCGAGCCTACAACCTGCGGTTCCGAAGACCGCCGCTCTGTCCGGTTGAGCTACAGGCGCTCAGTGTCATTCTAACACGGAATTGAAAAAAATCAAATTTTATATTATAGTAAATTCGTAGCATTCGGATATTATTCGTAAATTCGGATTATACTGATGACTATTCCCAAAGAAGTAAAATCAATTATAGAGAAACTCCAAAATAAAGGCTTTGAAGCCTACATTGTCGGAGGTTGCGTTAGGGATTTTTTAAGAGGAATGGAGCCCGAAGATTGGGACGTGACCACCAATGCCAAACCGAAAGAAATTCAGAAAATCTTCCCCAGGAGTTTTTATGAAAACAGGTTTTTGACCGTGACCGTTAGAACCGGCAGCAAAAATCCGAAACTGGAGGAAATTGAAGTCACTACTTACAGGTCCGAGGCGAAATATACGGATAAACGTCATCCCGATCAGGTTCAGTTTGCGAAGTCTATCAAAGAGGACTTAAGCAGGAGAGATTTTACGGTTAATGCGATAGCGCTGGCTTTTAAATCCAAAGCACGAAGCACGAAATCCAAAACAATATCTAAATCAAAAATCACAAATTTCGACATTCGACATGCGAATTTCAACATAATTGATCCGTATGGCGGACGAAAAGATTTGGAGAATAAACTTATTCGAGCCGTTGGAAACGCCGAAGACAGGTTTAATGAAGATGCTTTGCGAATGATGAGGGCCGTAAGGTTTGCCGTAACCTTGGGTGACGGCTGGCAAATTGAGCCCAAAACCGTGGAGGCCATCAAGAAAAATGCCCCTTGGCTGCAGGCGATTTCCCAAGAAAGAATCAGGGATGAACTAATGAAGATTATAATGTCAGAGAGAGCTTCCGGTGGTATTGATCTTTTAAGGGAATTGGGTCTGCTGCAGTATATAATCCCCGAAATAGAGGAAGGATACGGAGTTTCTCAAAACAAACATCATATCTACAGCTGCTACGAGCATTATTTAAGGTCTTTGGATTATGCTGCCAAGCAGGGTTTTAACAAATACGTCAGATTGGCGGCTCTCCTTCACGACGTGGGAAAGCCAAAGGTTAAGCGAGGAGAAGGCCCTGATGCCACTTTCTACAATCACGAAGTGGTAGGAGCCAAAATGACAGCCAGAATTCTTGAACGCCTTAGGTTTTCCAAAAAAGACATTGAAAAAATTGCCAAACTGGTAAGATACCACTTGTTTTATTACAACGTGGACGAAGTAACGGAAAACTCGGTGAGAAGATTGGTCAGGCAGGTGGGTCCGGAAAATATGGAAGAATTACTGCAAGTGAGGTATTGCGATCGAATTGGCTCGGGAGTCCCCAAAGCCGAACCCTACAAATTGCGGCACTTGAAATACCTTATAGAAAGAATCAGCAGAGACCCGATCTCTGTAAGAATGCTGAAAGTGAACGGGGAGGACGTAATGTCACAATTAGGCATTAAACCCGGTCCTAAAATAGGACATATCCTGGATATTCTATTGGGACACGTTCTTAATGATCCTAAAAAGAACAAAAAAGACTGGCTGGTTAAAGAAATGCGACATTTGGGAAAATTAAGCGATAAAGAACTGGAGAAAATGTCACAAAAAGCCAGAGAAGAAAGAGAGCAGCTGGAGATGAAGCGCGACCAGATGACCAAGCAGAAATATTGGGTTACGTAAATCCCCCGACCCCGGCTTAAGAAACCTTTGGTTTTTTATGTCACTTCGCTCCTATTTTTCCAATACGGGGGATTTACAAAATTATTTAATTTTCACGTGGAACATCAGGCCGTGGCCTAGCAGCTAAGGCGCCACACTCGGGCTGTGGAGATCGAGGGTGCAATTCCCTCCGGCCTGACAATGGTTAATTTTTCTTTAGAAATACGCCCCTTAAGATAAAGGTCTTCGGGGTAGATTTCAATAGAGTAGATTTCAATAGAGTAGATTTCAATAGAGTA
>CAZALP010000013.1:0-9515 GCA_964486395.1 uncultured Candidatus Saccharibacteria bacterium | reverse complement strand
TTAATAATTGATAATAAATTTCGTTTAATAATGAGTCCCACTAAACAAAAAATCTTGTTACTTTTACTTTCCGGTGTAGCTTTGGGGTGCTCTTATACGCTCCATAAACAGTATAAAGTTTTCAAAAGTTTGAGCCGGGAGTGGAAAAAGATCGATAGAAAAAAACTCCGGGAGGAAATTAGAAATCTTTACAGGTCCCATTTGGTTACAATTAAAGAAAATGCTGATGGTAGCTTTACTTATCTTCTTACCGACAAGGGAAAGCTTAAAGCTTTAACCTATCATTTCCAAAATATAAAAATAGAGAGGAATAATTGGGATGGTCGTTGGCGAATAGTAGTTTTTGATATTCCTGAAAAATTAAAACAAGCAAGAAACGCATTCCGGGATAAATTAAAAGAGTTAGGATTTTATGAACTTCAAAAAAGTGTTTTTGTTTTTCCTTATGAATGTCAAAATGAGATAGAGTTTGTGATTGAATTCTTTAATCTAAGAAAATTTGTGCGTTGGGGCACCCTGGATTCTATTGATAACGAACTCCACCTAAGAAAGCTTTTTAACTTAAACTAAAACTGAAGCTAAAATGTTGGCAAAATAACAACGATCGTCGTTAAAATGACAACATTTATATTCGTTTATATATATTCGTTTATACTCGTATATATATTCGTTTATACTCGTTGACGCCGAGATAATATTTACCGGGCTAAGTAATTAAAAGCACTTACTTCTTTTTTCAACCGTCTTAATGTGTTAAAGTAGACATAAGAATAAATTAATTATGCATCAGGAAAAAGGAAATATTTTAATCGTAGTGGTTCTTTTGGCGATAGCGGGCTTTATTTTGTTTTCCCAGGTAACCCAATTTTTCGGAAAAGAAGTTGAAAAAACAAAAACAGAAAGTTCGATTTCCCAGCCTATTTCCGAAGAAGAGTCGGTGGTTTCTCCTCCCCAAAAAGAACCGGAAAAGCCCAAAGAAACAGAAGGGGTAAGGGAACCCGATACCCTTCCTCCTATATTGTCTAACCCTCAACCTACCGGCGGTTTGCCTTTCCAAACTAGAGAAACTTATCTCAGCGTGGAAACGGACGAAAAGGCTACTTGCAGATACTCTGATATTTCCGGAGTATATTACGAATATATGCAAAATGAGTTTTCCACCGAAGACGGTTTTTTGCACCGTGCTTTGATTACCACCTTGAGCGAGGGTGAAAGCTATGAATATTGCGTGAGATGCATGGACGAAGAAGGAAACAAGAATACAGAGGACTTAGTAATATCTTTTTGGGTGGAAAGACCGGAAGACTTTACTCCGCCAAAAAGGACCAATTTCTATCCCACGGGCGATACACTGCCCATCGGCACCAAGAGCACAATGATAGGAGTGAGTACTGACGAAGCGGCTTCCTGCCGTTATGATCGCCGGCCGGGCGTAGATTATGATTCAATGAGAAACAGACTTTCTCCCGATGATTACAACAGATACCATACGGCCGTTATCTCCGGCCTTGAGGACGGCCAGGCTTACGGATTCTATGTTCGCTGCAAGGATTTGGCCGGCAATAAGAATACTGGCGACGTGCTAATTTATTTTCAAGTAGGCCTATGAGAATCACCCTAAGTGCCAAAAATATTTACAGTCTGATGAGGCGGGCGGGCTATTATTTTGAGAAAAAAGAAGGTGAACAAATGGTTTTTTCCCGACCCTTGGGTAGCTCTGGCTCTGGCTACCCCAGATTTCATATTTACGTTAAAGAAGCTTCACATGAAACTTTGGAGGCAAACCTTCATCTCGATCAAAAAATGCCGAGTTATGAAGGAACTGCTGCTCACGCTGCCGAATACGAAGGAGAAGTTGTAGAGAAAGAAGCTAAAAGAATAAAACAGTTGTTTAACCCTTAAGGTTAATAAACAGGGGGCCGTTCGCTTAACAGTAAAGCGCCTCATTCGCATTGAGGAGATTGCCAGTGCAAATCTGGCACGGTCCACTTATTGACACCACTCCTGAGAGCGTTATTTTTAATAGACGAGTACTTTTACAAATTTAACAGGGTAAGGGAGATTTCAAGAGGTCTGGGTGTTCCGGCCGAGCCCCGGGCACCTTCCAGGCATTGCTCTGTATTCGCTTTATGGCCAAGTCTTGGATTTTTTGTGGGAGCGGGGTGTAGCCGAAGAAATGATTAATGGTTTTATTTATTTGGAATATTAAAAAAGTTTTTGGAGAGAAATTAAAAAACATTTGAGTTTATTAAAATAAAAAAGGGTAGCTAGATGCTACCCTTTTCCCAAAGAAATGGCGACAGAATCGGAGTTTTAATTTCCCTGCTCGCTAACCTTAAAGAGTATTTTTTATAACTGGTATGCGGATTTTGGGAAAGAGGGGCGACCTCCAGCCAGCTGGGAGTCTTTGGGTACAAGGCTTTGGGCCAGGACCATTATCCCCGTACGGGGTCCCCACAAGGAGGAGTGAGGATAGACTCCCAATTGGTTGGAGGCTGGACCTCCACCAGTATATGATATTTAACTTATTCTTAAGAATGTTCTCAAGCTAGATTGTTTCAACAAGGTATTATAGCATACTCTGTAAAATTTGTTAAACCCCCTTGACGCTTTGTGGGTGTTAATAGGCGACTTGGTGGCTGATTCCGAGAGACAAAGATGAGCATTGTCTGTTGCGATCAGCCGGGCAACATTTGTGGGAAGCGTTTAAAATATAATAATGTAGTGAAGACTGTCTCTTAAATACACATCAGGATTTGTTGGAGTCCTTGACACGCATTTTTCACATGATATGATATAATTAGTTTGGGACAGAAAGGAAAGGGTTTGTCCGTTGGAAAACGGACTTTCTTTTTAAAATTATGGAATTGAAAAACTTTACATCGGCAATTGCCCAGATTGCAGAAGAAAAGGGAATTCCTTCGGAAAGGGTGATTGAAACCATTGAAATGGCGATTGCCGCTGCTTACAAAAAGGATTACGGAAAAAAAGGACAGATAATCAAGGCCAAGCTCGATCCTAAAACGGGCCAGGTTAAGTTTTGGCAGGTAAAGCAAGTGGTAACCAAAGATATGATTTATTCCGAAGAGGAATTGGAGCAGCTGAAAGAAAAAAAAGCTTCCGGGGAAGAAGGAGAAGAAGAGAAGAAAATCCGCTTCAATCCTGAAAAGCATATCATGCTGGAAGAAGCCAAAAAGATAAATCCCAAAATAAAGGCGGGGGAGGACCTGGAACAAACCTTAGAAACCCGGGGAGACTATGGCAGGATTGCCGCCCAAACCGCCAAGCAGGTTATCCTGCAGAGAATCAGAGAAGCGGAAAGAGACGTTATCTTTTCGGAATACAAATCAAAAGAAGGAGAAATAATCTCGGGCATCGTCCAGAGAGTGGAAGGGAGAACGGTGTTCATAGACATTGGCAAGACCCTGGGAATTTTGCCCAGAGAGGAGCAGGTTTACGGAGAATTTTACAGGCCGGGGCAGAGGCTGAAGGTTTTTGTAATGAAAGTGGAAGAGACCCCAAAAGGCCCCGTCATTTTTCTTTCCCGCGCTTATCCCAAGATAATTTCCAAGCTTTTCGAGCTGGAAGTTCCCGAAGTTTCAGCTGGCACCGTGGAAATCAAATCTGTGGCCAGGGAAGCCGGCTCCCGTTCAAAGATAGCCGTTGCTTCGACCGCAGAAGGCGTGGATCCCATAGGTTCCATGGTCGGGCAGAGGGGAACCAGAGTGACAGCTGTCATCAATGAGCTGGGAGGCGAGAAAATCGACATTATTGAATGGAAGGAAAAACCCGAAGAATATATTGCCAACGCTTTGTCCCCCGCCAAGGTTTTGGAAGTAAAGCAGCTTCCAAAGAATAAAGCCCTGGCCGTGGTTCCCGAAGACCAACTGTCTTTGGCTATCGGCAAAGACGGCCAAAACGTTAGGCTGGCTGCCAAATTAACTGGCTGGAAGATTGATGTGAGGTCGCCCGAATCCAGCGAAACGAAGGCCACAGCCGAACCCGAACCGGAGAAATTTAAAATACAGGCTAAATCCAAAACAGAAGCAAAAGCTAAAAAATCAACCAAGGCTAAAAAGTCAGCCAAGAAAGAATAATCAATTTTTAATTAATTAATTTTCAAACATTTAAAATTTATTTAAAATTGAACATTTAATATTAAAATTATTACTTATGCTTTTTCTTCCCGTTATCGTTTCCGTCTTTGCCATCATTTTCGCTGTTTTTCTGATTAGGCAGATACGGAGGGCTCCCCGCGGATCGGGAAAGATGATAGCCATTTCAAATTATATTCGAGAAGGGGCTATAGCTTATTTAAAAAGACAGTCAAAAAGCGTGGCCGTGGTTGCTTTTGTTTTGTTTTTGCTTCTTTGGGTGTTTTTGGGATTTAAGATTGCTTCCGGTTTTTTGCTGGGAGCTTTGTTTTCGGCGGCAGCAGGATTCGTGGGGATGATGGTTTCCACCCAGACTAACGTCAGGGTGGCAGAAGCCGCCAAGAAAGGCCTGCCTCCCACCTTGGATCTGGCTTTCCGCGGAGGCTTGGTAACAGGATTGCTGGTGGTGGGATTGGGCCTGCTTTCCATTTCGGGTTTTTATCTTTTGGTTCAGGATTTAAAACCCCTTATAGCTTTAGGATTCGGAGCCTCCCTGATTTCTCTTTTCGCTAGGCTGGGCGGAGGAATATATACCAAAGCCGCTGACGTGGGGGCCGACTTGGTGGGCAAAATCGAAAAGGGAATTCCGGAAGACGACCCTAGGAATCCCGCAGTGATAGCCGATCAGGTGGGGGACAACGTCGGGGACTGCGCCGGCATGGCAGCGGATCTCTTTGAAACTTATCTGGTTACCATGGTGGCGGCCATGATTTTGGGAGCTTTGATTTTCCCCGGAGAGTCTTCCATCATACAGTTGCCTCTTTTCTTGGGAGCGGTGGCCATTTTGTCTTTCATACTGGCCAGCTTCTTGGTAAAGCTGAAGAAAAACCAGAGCATAGTTTTCACCCTCTACAAGGGCCTGATAGGATCTTCCCTGCTTTCCGCCTTGGGCTTTATCTTTGTCATCAATAATTCTGTTTCTTCGATCGACCTTTCTTTTTGGCAGCTTTATGTGCCAGCTCTGATGGGACTGGTTGTCGCCGGAGGAATGTTTTTGATAACCGATTACTTCACTTCCAAGAGATATCAGCCCGTCAGGTCCATCGCCGAAGCTTCTACATCGGGTCATGCCACAAACATCATTCAGGGACTGGCGGTGGGATTAAGAAGCACCGCTCTCCCCGTTGTCCTGATTTCTTTTGGAATTTTAGTTAGTTTTTGGCTGGGAGGGATGATGGGACTGGCCATAGCCGTAGTTTCTATGCTTTCTTTAGCAGGGATGATCGTGGCTTTGGATTCTTACGGCCCCATTACAGATAACGCCTCCGGAATAGCCGAAATGGCGGGCTTGGGAAAAGAAATTAGAGAAGTGACAGATTCCCTGGACGCGGTGGGCAATACCACGAAAGCCGTCACCAAGGCTTACGCCATAACTTCAGCCGGGCTGGCGGCATTGGTGCTGTTTTCCGCTTACGCCCAGGAAATTCAGGCACTGGGAGTAAAAATGCTTTTTTATCTTGAAGACTACAAAGTATTGATAGGTCTTTTTTTGGGGGGATTGTTGCCTTATCTTTTTGCTTCTTACGCCATGACTGCTGTAGGGAAAGCCGGCCAAAAAGTAGTGGAAGAAGCGAGAAGGCAATTCAAAGAAATCTCGGGCTTGATGGAAGGGAAAGGGAAGCCCGAATACGGTAAATGCGTAGACATTGTCACCAAAGCCGCCTTGAAAGAAATGGTAAAGCCGGCCTTGATTCCTGTGGCAGCTCCGATTCTGGTAGGGTTTTTGCTGGGGCCGGAAGCTCTGGGGGGACTGCTCATTGGCAGCGTAGTGACCGGCATTTTCGTAGCCATTTCCATGACTTCCGGCGGAGCGGCTTGGGACAACGCCAAAAAATACATTGAAGAGGGAAACTTGGGAGGGAAAGGCAGTTTTGCTCACGAGGCAGCAATCACCGGCGATACCGTGGGAGATCCGTATAAAGATTGTGCCGGTCCCGCAATTAACCCAATGATTAAGGTTTTGAACATAGTGGCTTTGCTGATTGTCGGCTTTCTGGTATGATAGAAAAAGCACCGAGATTAATCGGCGCTTTGTGTTTTTAAATCTTCCAGTTTTTTTTCAATCATTCAGGTATTCAGGAGTGTTCTTCCCGAAGGAAGCAATGATGCTGTAAAGTTCAAGGCAGGAAATTTTCAGTGGGGCAACTTCCTTTTCTCCAGCCGCACTGAGAAAATCCGACCAAGGCAGAGAGACAAAAGGACGACAAACAAAGAACTAATAATTAATTACGCGCCAATTTATGCAAGCGTCAATCAAAAAACTTCCAGATTACAAGCAAATCGCTTCCCAGGTCAAAAAGGGAGAAGTTAAGGTTACCCCAGAAGAAATCGAAAAAATAAGGCAGGAAAAAGAAAGAAGGGAAAAAGAAAGAGTCAGGCAGGAAATTCTGCAAAAAGTTGCAGAGGAAGCGGAAATCGAAATTCCAGAAGACATGGTGCAAAGGGAAAGAGATCTTATCTTGAATAATCTCAAGCAGCAGGTTTCACAGATGCTTCAAATGAGCTTTGAGGATTATTTGAAAAAGATTCAAAAAACTGAGCAGGAGTTGGCTCAGTCTCTTTTGCCCGAAGCCGAAAAAAGAGTGAAAAACCTTTTGGTTTTGAAGGCCGTAGCCGAAAAGGAAAACATTCGGGCCTCGGAAGAAGAAATAAAAAAAGAGACGGATAAGATTTTAAGAAGCTATCCCAACGTCCAGAATATTGACGAAAACCAGTTAAAAGAGTACACTAAAGAAGTAATCCGCAACGAGAAAACTTTGCAACTTCTCGAAAGTTTTATTGGGAATTAAAAAATTAACGGATTTACGAGTTAACGAGTTTAACCCGTTAACTCTTTAACTTGTTAACGCTTTAATTTAAATAATCGAATCTATGAATCTTATACCAACAGTAATAGAGAAAAGCCAATACGGAGAAAGAGCCTACGATATTTATTCCCGGCTTTTGAAAGAAAGAATCATATTTTTGGCAGGTCCCATTACAGATACCGTGGCCAATTCCATTATCGCCCAGATGCTGTTTTTGGCTTCCAAAGATTCTGCAAAAGATATTCAATTATATATCAATACTCCTGGAGGCTCTGTTACTGCTGGCTTAGCTATTTATGACACCATGCAGTATGTCAAATGCCCAATTTCCACGGTGTGCGTGGGCATGGCAGCTTCCATGGGAGCCACTTTGCTGGCGGCAGGCCAGAAGGGCAAAAGATTCGCTTTGCCCAATTCCCAGGTGTTGCTTCACCAGGTGGCAGGCGGAGTGACGGGAGAGGCCGTGGAAATTGAAATTACCGCCAAACAGATTGTCAAGATTAAAGAAAAATTGAACAAAATTTTGGCCAAGCACACCGGCCAATCCCTGGAAAAAGTGGAAAAAGACACCGACCGCGATTTTTATTTGTCAGCTCCCGAAGCCAAAGATTACGGCCTGATCGACGAGGTGATTAAGATCAAGGAATAGCTTAATGAAAAGAAGCTTGGAAAAATTTGCGGGATTTTTATTTTTGGTTGCACTTTTTTACCAAAAAATTAAAATTAAAGCAGAGGCAAAGGTCGTAGTCGTTAATAAACTTTATGGCGAGAAATGCAAAACAATAAATTATTTTTAATAATTATCGGCGTTTTAATTTTACTGCTTCTGGGTTTGGTTTTCGTTCCGAAAGCCCCGTCTCCTTTGGCAAAGTTAATGGAATCAAGGGTTATCGGAAACATCACTACCACTGCTTCTGGTGAAGTTGTAGAAATAACCGGCCGGACTTTAACCCTGAAATCCGAAGAAGATATTCTTGCTGTTCCAATTGGGGAAGAGGTCTCAATTTATCGTTTAACCCAACCAGAAGATGCAGAATCGGGAGAAAAAATAAAAAAGATTTCTTTTGAAGAAATAAACATCGGAAATAAAGTAGAAGTCGGCGTTTACCTAAAAGCTGATGGAACGTTGGAGGCAAAACACGTCTTACTGCTGCCAGATTAAGAGCAAAAGGATAAAGAATAAAAAATCCCAGACCGGAATTGAGGAATCAGCCTGGGATTTTGTAATCGGTTAAGGATATGACAGAAGATAAAGGTCTGTCTCCCGATAATTTCCGATTTCAGCTTCGCCGAAATAGAAATTATCTGCCAAATTTTGAGGGTCTGTAATTACCGCTTTTCCGTTAACTTCTTTTATGTTCGGGCTTTCATCAAAAGCCCGGCAGATTTCTTTGATAGAAGGATAGCCGTTTCCGTCGTCCACTAAAGGCAGAGTGTTCAGTTTTTCTGCTTTTTCATTCGTATGTCTTATGTCGTATTCAAGATTTCGGTAAAGAGCGTACGGCGAAACTATGCCCAAGATTAATTTTTCAGTAAATTGGCTTAAAGGAATATCGGTTATGACTACCAGTCTTTCCCCCGAAATCTCATATATCGCTTCATTTGAATGGCACCATTCAATTAATAGAAACATCTTATTGTGTTTTATTTTGCCAAGCAGTTGGCTTAGTTCGGAGTTTGAAAAATCCTTACCTCTTACTTCTGCTTCGTAGTCCTGCTGAGCCTTTCTTATTTCTTCCAATGAAGTTCCTTCCGAATACCAATCTCTCCTTTGTTCTATCAGTTCATCGGAAATTTCAATTTCTGAAGGGTCTATCCCGGAATGAAAGACAAATCCTCCCGGACCACCGTGAGCTTGGATGAAAATATAAACCAAATCATTTTCATCGGAGATTTCTGCCAAACAATCAACCGCACTTTTGAAATTATCATAGGTAGCTTCCATATCCATAAACAAAAAGACATTCTCCGATGCAAACTTTTCTTCTTCAATCAGGAAAGTTTTAAGGTTTGTCGTTTCTTCTCTTCTTTGTTTTGTGTAATAAGGGATTGAATAATGTATGGTAATGGTGTTTAGTATTATTGCATATCTATCGTTCGGCACCAATGGATCTAAATCGGCGATATTTTTTTCAAACCAGTCGCTAAGCCCGTCCCGGTCTGTGTCTACAAGGGTTTCGGAAGGAGTTTCTGGTTCGGGAGTATTTTGAGCAGGCTGAGTCGAGGGGCCATTTGCACCAAATATGTAAATGGCTATAAGAACTATCACTAATACCAAAACTGCAATTACCAACTTTTTCAATTTCTTTTACCTCCTTTCTTTTATCTTTCTATCCCTATTTAGTTTTTAAGGATACTAATAAATTATACCTTATTAAATTAATCTGTCAACTTTTTGTAAATCTTAATAAATTTTGATAAAATAAATAATATAGATAGTTTTGCCTGGTTGCTTTGATTAGTTGTCTGTGGTAAAATCTAAAAAGAGCCATATGAAACCAAAAAACTTATTTTTAATATTTATTTTTGGGTTATTTATCTTTCTTTTGCCGAG
>CAZALP010000012.1:0-14912 GCA_964486395.1 uncultured Candidatus Saccharibacteria bacterium | reverse complement strand
CCAAACGCTGCCGTCGACGTCATTAAAATATTTACCTTGGGGGCTTTAAGCTTTGTTTTAGCTTTTAGTTTAACGCCGGTTTTAACCAAAATTTTATACAAGCACAAACTCTGGAGAAAAGAGGTAAGAACAAAATCAATAGATGGCAAAGATTTGACTTATTTCCAGCAATTTCATTCAAAAGACGAAACCAGCGTCCCCAGGTTTGGAGGAATTTTAATTTGGATTGTTCCCCTGATTCTGGCGATATTGTTCTATTTGCTGGCCAAAACTGAAATTTTCTGGTTTGCCAAATTAAACTTTTTGGACAGAGGCCAAACCTGGCTGCCTTTTTTTGCTTTAGTGGCGGCAGCGCTGGTGGGACTGGCAGATGACATTCTCCAGGTTGCGGGCAAGGGAAAATATATTGCCGGGGGACTGAAGCTCAAACAGCGCTTAATTCTCATGGGCGTCATAGGGGTAATCGGAGCTTGGTGGTTTTATTCAAAACTGGGCTGGTCCACCCTGCACGTGCCGGGAATAGGGGATTTTGAGATAGGCCTGTGGTATGTGCCTTTTTTCATTTTGGTAATGATGGCCACTTATTCTGGAGGAGTAATTGACGGCTTGGACGGACTGGCAGGAGGCAGCTTTGCCGCTATCTTCGGAGCTTTTGCTGGCATTGCCTTATTTTTGGGACAAATAAACATTGCCGCCTTTTGCGCCGTAATTTTAGGGGCCTTATTGGCTTTTTTATGGTACAACATACCCCCCGCTCGCTTCATTGCCGGCGAAACGGGAATAATGGGGCTGACCGCCTCCCTTACCGTAGTTGCCTTTCTCACAAATTCCGTGTTAGTGCTGCCCATAATCGGATTTTTGCTGGTCATAGAATCCGGTTCTGTTATTCTGCAGCTTCTTTCAAAAAAAATCCGGCACAAAAAGATATTTCTGGCTTCTCCGATTCATCATCATTTCGAGGCTAAAGGCTGGCCCCATTACAAGATAACAATGAGATTTTGGGTGATCGGCGTGGTGATGGCTATCATTGGAGTAACCATCCGCTTGCTAGGCTAAATAAATTATTATCAATACGCCTGGCGGGATAAGTATTGACAATTTTCCCAGACTTGATATAATGTGGTTAGTTCACTTTGGTTAGTTCTGAAGTTTCCAAAAAAAGAAAGAAAGGAGGTGAAAAATGCCAAATAATGTAAAGCATGCTCTGGGAGGTGTGGGAATCGCAGTAGCCATTATTCTGACAATATTCTTTATAATTTCGCCAGAGGTTAGGATGGTTGGAGCAGCAACCGTAGGAGGAATTATCATCATGGTGGCCTGGCTTTACTATTCTCTGTATGGGATGTATGTATCTCCCTCTGAAGTAGTAAATGCAGTATCCACCGCAGGATTTGCCGTTTTGATAGCTTTTTCTACTGCTTTGTCAATCCGGCCGGATTTTCTGGCTATGGTTGTACCTGTCGCAATTTGGGCGGGCGGAATTGCGGTAATCACCGCCATCTTAGTTCCTTCCATCAAGGCCATTCTTAGCGACAGCCATTCTTAGCGATAAAAGCCAAAACACCAAAACAGGGGCGGAAGAGCCCCTGTTTTTTATTTGCCCCTCATTTAAATTCGAGTTATGATAATTGTATGAAACCCTTTAAAAAACTTCGGGAAAAATATCCAAAATTCATCTATGAAGGTTATTGTTACAAGGTGGTTCGGAATAATTTGAAGGTTTTTTTTGACTTTAGAGTAGAACCGGATCTACGTTTCAAACCCGTTTTGATTGTAAAGAATATCAATCGTTCCCGGATAAAAAAGATTAAAAAAGAAGTTTTGGACAATTTGGTATTTCATCTGGGGTTGATTGAGATACCCAGTTACTGGAAAGCGACCTGTTCGCCGGAAATTGCAATTGAATCAGGTTTCCTGAACAAAGAACAGCTTCGCTGGTGGAAAGATTTAATCATTAAGGGCATGGGCCAGTTTTTCTACGAAAACAAAATCGACTGGCGATTACCTAATTTTTTAAAGATTAAAACTATTAAAACTAAAAGTAACCAATCACGAAAATCCGCGATTGCTGAATTTTACGATTGGTATTTGGTGCCCGTGGGCGGAGGAAAAGATTCGGTTGTCACGCTGGAAAAATTAAAAAAAACCGGCAAAAAAATAAACGCCTTTACGGTGAATCCCGGCAAAGCCGTCAAAGACGTATTAAGAACTGCCGGAATCAAAAACCCCATCGTTGTTGAAAGAAAAATCGATCCGGCTTTGTTGAAATTAAATAAAAGAGGGTATTTGAACGGCCACACTCCTTTTACTGCCGTCCTGTCTTTTTTAAGCGTATTTTGCGCAGTTTTGTTCAGCTACAAAAACATTGCTTTTTCCAACGAAAAATCGGCCGACGAGGGCAATGTCAGGTATTTGGGGAAGATGATAAATCACCAGTATTCAAAGAGTTCTGATTTCGAAAAAAAATTTCAAAAATACTGCAAAAAATATTTAGTGAAAAACATCCGTTATTTCAGTTTTTTGAGAAAATACACTGAATTGGAAATAGCCGAAATGTTCTCGAATTACCCGAAATATTTCCCTGTTTTTTCCAGCTGTAACAAGGTGGCGGCCAAAAAGTTAAAAAAACGTTGGTGCGGAAAATGCCCTAAATGCCTCTTTATCTATTTAACTTTATGTCCCTATTTGAAGAAAAAACAACTTTTAAAAATTTTCGGCGAAGATCTTTTGCGAAAGAAAGAGTTGCGACCGATTCTCAAAAGTCTGATAGGGCAGGGGAGAGTCAAACCTTTCGAGTGCGTCGGCACTTATGCTGAAGCCAAAAAGGCCTTAAAATTATGCTTGAAAAATTCAAAAATAAAAAAATAGTTATTCTTGGATTTGGTAAAGAAGGGAGAGATACTTTGAGGTTTTTGAAAAAAATATTTCCCAAAAAGAAAATTGATGTCGCCGATCAGAAATTTGATAAAAATTACCTTAAAAAAATAAAGGACTATAACATCATTATTAAATCGCCCGGCATACCGTTTAAAGTAGTAAAACCCTTCACCGTAAAAAAGCAGAAAGTTACTTCCCAAACCGAAATTTTCTTTGAGAACTGTCCGGGAAAAATTATCGGGGTGACTGGCACTAAGGGAAAAAGCACCACCGCTTTTTGGATATACCAGGTATTAAAAAACGGGGGGATAAAGGCCCACCTGGTGGGGAACATCGGAAAACCGGTTTTGCTGTCTCTGCTGAAAGCCAAAAAAGACGACGTTTTTGTTTACGAGTTATCCAGCTTTCAACTCGCTAATCTTAGAAAAAGCCCGCACATTGCCGTACTTCTGAATATTTATCCCGAACACTTGGATTATTATGGGAATTTTGCGGAGTACGTGGAAGCCAAGGCCAATATCGCGAAATACCAATCGAAGAAAGACTACCTTATTTACAATTGCCGAGATTCAAAAGTGAAGAAAATCGCCAAGCGATCAAAAGCCAGAAAAATTCCCATTGAGGGCAAATATTACGAGCTGAACCAAAGGGCGGCGGAAGCAGTAGCCAAAATATTTAAAGTGCCGACGGTTAAAAAGTTTAAAATGCTGCCCCACAGACTGGAATTGGTTGGAAAATTCAAGGGAATAGAATTTTACAACGATTCTTTATCCACCATTTCAGAAACCACCATTGAGGCTTTGGATTTTTTGGGAGATAATGTCCAAACTTTGATTCTCGGCGGGTTTGACAGAGGACTGTCATTCGATGGTTTGGCAAAAAGATTAATTAAAAGCAATGTAAAAACGCTTATTTTGTTTCCTGACACCGGTAGACGAATCAAACAAGCCATCAAAAAATTCCAAATTCCTCTTCTCAAATTCCAATATTTTTTTGTTAAAGATATGAAAAAAGCCGTCGAATTGGCTTACCGACATACCAATAAAGGCAAAACTTGCCTGCTTTCTCCCGCTTCCCCGAGTTTTGGCATTTTTAAAGATTACGCTGACAGAGGAAACCAATTCAAAAAGTTCATCAAAATGTTAAAATAAGATAATGGGAAAAAAGGTTGACTATTTTCTAGCTTTGATAATCGGTATTTTAATTTTGCTGGGAATTGTCGTTCTGGTAAGCGTTTCTTTCCCAATCTCTCAGGAAAAATTCGGTTCTCCCACTTTTTATCTTTTTCGCCATCTTTTGGTAGGGTTGGCTCCCGGAATCCTCCTAGGATTTTTGGCTTTCAGGGTTTCTTTGTCTCTTCTGAAAAAATGGACGCCAATTTTCTTGTTGGCAAACCTGTTCTTAATGATTCTGGTTTTCGTTCCTAAGATTGGATTTACCCTTGGTGGGGCCAGCCGTTGGATAAACCTGGGAATAGTTTCTTTTCAGCCTTCTGAATTTCTGAAGTTAACCTTCATCCTTTATCTGGCTGCCTGGCTTTCCGCTAGAACCGAAAATCCACTGTTCGCCCACAGAAAAAAAATGATAGCCGCTTCCGCCACCACCACCGCCTTTTTTGTAATCCTGGGAATTATCGGCCTTCTTCTGACTTTACAGCCGGATATCAGCACATTGGCAGTAATAGTGATCAGCGCCACCTTCATGTATTTCTCCGCGGGGTATCCCTTGAAATACGTTTTCATGATAGTTCTCGTCGAGCTGGGAGCGCTAATTGTTTTGATAAAAACGGCTTCCTACCGCTTTGAAAGGCTGCTGGTTTTTCTCAAACCCGAACTGGATCCCATGGGATTAAGCTATCAGATAAAGCAGGCCTTGATGACGATAGGTTCTGGAGGCCTGTTGGGGGTGGGTTTGGGAATGAGCACGCAGAAGTTCTTCTTGCCACAACCCATGGCAGATTCCATTTTTGCTGTCTTTGCGCAAGAAACCGGCTTTCTGGGCAGTTTGATTCTAATCGTTCTTTTTTTGCTTTTTGCCTGGCGTTCCTATGCCATTGCCAAAAAAACCCAAAACAAATTTTACAAATTAACCGTAGTGGGAATCAGCTCTTGGATAACCCTGCAGGCCTTCGTAAACATAGGGGCCATGGTGGGGATATTGCCGCTTACTGGCATTCCTTTGCCCTTTGTCAGCTACGGAGGAACGGCTTTAGTGACAGAATTGACGGCCGCTGGAATACTTCTTAATATTTCCAAAAATACCAAAAATATATGAAAAACAAAAAAATACTATTCACCGGCGGGGGAACTGCCGGACACATTTATCCGATTGTGGCGATAACCAGAGAGATAAGAAGGCTGGGATGGAAAGTAGATTTTTCCTATGTGGGTCCCAAAGACGAATTCGGGGAAATTTTACTGTCCCAAGAAGGGGTTAAGATAAAAAGCATTCTGGCCGGAAAAATCAGAAGATATAAAAACTGGAAAAGCATTCTTCAAAACATAGCAGACATGCTATGCAAAACTCCCGTAGGATTCCTGCAGGCCTTTTTCCATGTGCTTTTTCTAAACCCCGATGTTATTTTCAGCAAGGGGGGATACGGTTCTCTGGCTACTTGCTTTTGGGGATGGTTTTTCAGAAAGCCGGTTTTGCTTCACGAATCCGATGTGGTTCCGGGGCTGGCCAACAGATTTTTGTCTAAACTAATTCCAAAAATTTTTGTATCTTTTCCGATTTCCCAAACAGAATATTTTCCTGAAGAGAAAATGATTTCGGTAGGAAACCCCGTCAGAAAAGAAATCTTAAAAGGCTCGAAAGAAAAAGCCAAAGAGCTTTTCAGCTTAACCGGAGAAAAGCCTGTCATTTTGGTTATAGGAGGATCCCAGGGTGCCCAAAAGATCAACGATCTACTTTTGGAAATCCTGCCTGAGCTTCTAACTCATTTCGAGCTGATCCATCAAACTGGGGAAAATAATTTTCAGCAGGTCAAAGCGGAATCAAAGGTAGTGATTAACAAAGAATTGGGAAAATATTACCACCCCATCAATTTTCTAAAAGAAATAGAGCTAAGGGAGGCCTATGCGGCCGCCGATCTTGTTTTGAGCAGGGCGGGATCGGGGGCCATCTTCGAGATAGCCGCCTGCCGAAAACCCAGCATTTTAATTCCTCTGGCGATTTCCGCCCAAAACCACCAGGTGAAAAACGCCTACACTTACGCCCAATACGGCGCTGCCATAGTCATGGAAGAATCCAACCTGGCTCCTCATTTTTTCCTGGAAAAACTGAAATATTTATTTTCTCATCCGTCAGAATTGGAAAAAATGAAAGAGGCGGCCGGAGAATTCGCCCAGCCCGACTCTGCCCGCTTTGTCGCAGAACACCTCCTAAACTACCTAACCTAAATAAAAAATTCAAATAAAATTAATAAACTAAGTATAAGTCTTAATAAAAATTGGATTTTCCAAATTGATTTTAGTTTTGGGCGTGATTTTTGTTTTGGGGTGATTTCTGATATAATATACCTAGAATGACAGATAAATTTGCCAAAGACATTCGGGTGAGAATTGCTCCTTCGCCGACGGGCAACCTGCACCTGGGAACCGCCAGGACGGCTTTGTTTAACTATTTATTCGCCAGGCACGAGGGCGGAAAATTCATTCTGAGGATAGAGGATACTGACCTAGAGAGGTCAAATCCTAAATTTGAAAAAGACATCGTGGAAAATTTAAGATGGCTGGGTATTGAATGGGACGAATTCTACCGCCAGTCAGAAAGAATCAAGATCTACAGCAAATATTTGGAAAAATTGTTAAAAGAGGGGAAAGCTTACTATTGCTTTTGTTCGGAAGATGAGCTGGAAGCCAAAAGGCAGGAGCGGATGGCTAGAGGAGAAGCTCCGAAATACAACGGAAAATGCCGAGGGCTTTCAGAAGATGAAGTCAAAAAAAAACTGGCTGAAGGGCAGCCTTCCATAATCCGCTTTAAAACGGCTCCCGGAAAGGTGAAATTCAAAGATCTAATCCGCAAAAACATCGAATTCGATGTCGATTTGATAGGGGATTTCTCCATTGCCAAAGATTTAGCTACCCCCTTGTACAATTTTGCCGTGGTGATAGATGATTTTGAAACAAGAATTTCCCACGTCATCAGGGGGGAAGATCATATTTCCAACACTCCCAAGCAAATTCTGCTTCAGGAAGCCCTAGGCTTTCCTCAGCCAAAATACGCCCACCTGCCCCTTATTTTGGGGCCTGACAAGTCAAAGCTCTCCAAAAGGCACGGGGCCGTGGCTGTTTCAGAATACAAAAAGGAGGGATATCTGCCCGAAGCCTTGGTTAATTTCATGGCTCTCCTGGGCTGGAACCCGGATACGGAAAAAGAAATTTTTTCAATGAAAGAACTGATTAAGGAGTTTTCTTTGGAAAAAATTCAAAAATCGGGAGCCGTATTTAACATTCAACGCTTAAATTATTTAAACGGCATATACATTAGGCAATTATCAGCAAAAAAGCTGTCAGAGCTCTGCGAGCCTTATTTGCCAAAAGCCGAACCTAAATATCTTGAGAAAGTTGTTTCCGTATATCAGGAAAGATTGAAGAAATTGTCGGAAATCACGGAATTGACCGATTTTTTCTTCAAAGATGCGTTAAAATATAATAAAGAGCTTTTGAAGTGGAAAGGTATGTCGGATGCTGAAGTCAAAGAATCTCTTGACAAATTAGAGAAAATATTGTCTGGAATAGAAAATTGGGACAAAGAAACTTTGGAAAAAGTTTTAACGTCAGCAGCAGAAGAATGGGGGACTACGCCGCGCGAGCCGACCAAAGAAAAACCTCTACGCGACAGGGGAAAGCTTTTATGGCCCTTGAGAGTCGCTTTGAGCGGAAAAGAAGCTTCGGCGGGACCCTTTGAAATAGCCGAGATCCTGGGCAAAGAAAAAACCCTGGTCCGGATTAAGCAGGCTAGGGAATTAATGGAATAATATGATATTACGCAAATTTATAATTATTTTATCGATGATAAGCTTAGTTTTGCCTGGTTTTGTTTCGGCTCAAACGCCCCAGTATAATATGACTCAAATGCCCCAAACAGTGAAAGAGGCCAAAGACTTCGGCTTAAAAATTTTAGAAAAATTGCCGGGAGAAATGGAAAAAATCTGGCGAGAGGAGGCCTGGCCCATAATGAAAGGTACGATAGTAAAAATAGCAAAATGGCTGCGGCCGGTTATCGAGCCGTGGTGGAAAAAGTTTCTCGGGCTCTTGGGCAAGGAAGTTGAAAAAAGACGGCCGGAGTTGGAAAAAGAGCTACAAAAAGAAACAAAAGAGATGCAAAAAGATCTTTGGGAAAGGTTTAAAGCACTGCTGGATTGAGGGGGAGTGGGGTTGACAGGTTTTCGAGGCCTGTTATTATGAATACAGTAGTCGTCGCACAATGTTGGTAAAGAGGCAAGTAATATATGACGAAACCTAACAAACCAATAATTGAATATATTCCCGACTTTTTAGATTATTGCGAAGTGGAAAAAGGTTTAGCAGATAAAACTCAGGAAAATTATAAAAGGTATCTGGATAAATTCACCTCTTGGCTGAAAAAGGCCAAAAAGGAAAATATAAAACCTTCCGATCTGACTCCTGAGGATATTTGGTCTTATAGGCTGTATTTATCCCGTTCCAAGAACGAAAAAGGCCAAACCCTTAAAAGAATAAGCCAAAACTATTATCTTATCGCTCTAAGGGCCCTTCTGAGCTATTTTGTGCAAAAAGACATAGAATGCATCCCCCCGGGTAAAATAACGCTCCCAAAGGACGTCAGAGCGGAAAAAACGGTCAAATTCCTTACTTTAGAGCAAATTGAGAGGCTTTTGCTGGCTCCGGACACCTCTTCTGAACAAGGCCTTAGAGACAGGGCTATTTTGGAAACCCTGTTTTCCACCGGGCTCAGAATAGCCGAACTGGTAGCCCTAAATAAGGAGCAATTCGCTAATATAAAAAACAAAAAGGATTTTGAGCTCAGCATTATAGGCAAAGGATCGCGCCCCCGGACTGTCTACTTGTCAGAAAGGGCGCTTTCCTGGCTTAAAAGATATCTGGAAACAAGGAAAGATATGGCCAAAGCCCTCTTCGTGCGTTACGGGACAAAAAGCGATGTCGACAATCGCCTGACTGCCCGCTCCATCGAAAGGATTATTAAAAAATACGCTGTGATAGCCGGAGTGCCGATTTTTACCACCCCTCACACGCTCCGTCATAGTATGGCGACGGATTTATTGAACCAAGGAGTCGATTTAA
The DNA here is from genome assembly GCA_964486395.1 of uncultured Candidatus Saccharibacteria bacterium. GTDB lineage: Bacteria > Patescibacteriota > Minisyncoccia > Minisyncoccales > MHMH01 > CAYYJV01. The sequence continues at coordinate 5,748 of CAZALP010000012.1, read as the reverse complement.
GAACCATTCAGGAATTCTTGGGGCATCGAAGCATAACCAGCACTCAAATATATACTCATGTTACGAATAAAAGATTAAGAGACATACACAGAAAATTTCACAGCGGCAAAAATTTAAAAGAATAAAAATTGGTAAAGTCCGCATAATGTCGCACAATATTAAAGGCGCTGTGTTAATAAAAAGCCACTACTCCCCTATTTAGTGGCTTTTCTTCTTTTTCTTTCCTTTCTTTTATTTTAATTATTATTGTAATTTAAAACTTTCGGCTGTCTGATAAAATAAATCTCGGTATTCGGGCCATTTGTCCTCAAGTGTATTGAAAGAAATCGCCCAAATGGTTTCGTCTGCTTCGTTGATAAATGCCAACAAGGTCTTGAAGTCGACTTCTTTCTGAGTGCTTTCGCATTCAACGAAAAGCGCCTTTTTGCCGTCAATTTCTCCCTCTTCTTCTTTGACAAAGTCAATGTTGACTATACTTTGGACCAAGCGCGTTTTTATCTCCTCGATGTATTCTTCGAAAGTGTAAGTTTCCAAGGAATCGCTGCTAACTGAAAAATAGCTGGCAAAACCCAGCTTTTCTGCTTTCTCGTTGGCAATTTCCTCGTTTCCTTTCACAACCAAAGCCAAAGCTCTGCCGGGAGGATTTGCAGTTTCTTCCCAACCCTCTGGCAGATTAATGGAAAATCCGTCTTTGGCCAAAATGCCGGGGCCGGATTCTTTATCGGATTCCTTCTCTTCTTTTTTCTCGTCCAAAACTTTCAAATCTGGGGGCGGATTATCTGACAGCTTTCCTTCCGGAGCGTAATAAAGAAAGTAAACTGCCGCTCCTAGGGCTAAAACCACCACAACCGCAGAAAAGATTATCGTTTTGTTGACCATATTTTTAATAATTTAATGATATATTCTTTGGCTTTTAATTGCTCTTTAAGGCTGTTTTCCATTTCCAGGGCCAAATATTCTCCAAAGTAGCTGGCAGGATACTGTTTTAAATAGTCTAGCTCTGATAAATTCTTGAGGGTATGAGGAAAGTTTTTTCCTTTTTCTCTGTTAAACTGCCAAATGTCTTTGTCTAGAAAGTTCCAATTTGGGGCAGGGCTGATGTGCCCGCAGCCAGAACCGTATTTCTCTATCATCTTGATATCATGAGGGTATCTTTCCGGCTGATAAATCCTGCTGGCCTCTAGATGGGAAAAATCCAGGCAAATGCCGGCAAATTCCTTAATTTCCTTTTCATCAAAAGGAAAATAAGTATTTTCAATATATATCTTTTTCCGGTATTTATCCCATTCTGAAGGAATGGGATATTCCCGCCGGCTGTGAGTATTAAAAACCTTGGTGTGAAAATTACGGACTAGATAATTCAACTCCCAAACCCCCATGTCCGTCCTGAGATGAACAAAAGGAATTTTTTCAATGCTTGTTTCTTTCAGCAATTCATACAACTCTTTTCTTTCCTCCAAACCCAAACAAGTAGGAAAAATGCTTATCTCTTTCAATTTTAAGTCCTTAGCTTCTTTGACTTTCTCCCTCCAATCTTTCGAAGTAGTGGTAATGGTAGGCAGCAAATACATTTTTCTTATTTTATCAAAAAGCCCCGGAGCCGGCAACTCTCGGGGTTTTAATGTCTTTTATTTTCCAAATCTCTCACAACAAATAATCTCCTTCCATATTCATTTTTGAAGGTAAAATCCAAGGAAATTTAAAACCTAAGAAATAAACGAATCGGGTAGTTATTTTAGAAAAGATAATCCTTGGAAGAAAAAACCTTCTGGCGTTTCTGCGGTATCTTAGCAAATCCGGGAAGCTTTGCAAGAGCAAGTCGCAGGCCTGCAGTCCCCAAACCACTCCTCCGCCCGACCAGGGCTTGGTCAAACCCGCCGCATCCCCGCAAAGAGTAACAATTTCACTTTTGGGAATAATCAGCCCTTGCGGCACCAGCCCAAAACTTTCGTACTCGAGAGCAGAGAAATTTTTGCTTTGTTCAAGAGGGACGATGACGCCGTATTCCGTGTTGTCCCTTCGGGGAATTTTCCATTTAAACCCGCCTCTGACCGGCCAAGTTTCCACGTAGTTTGAAAAATCTTTTTCATTCGTTAAACGCAGCATTCCCAGCCGAAATCGAGGATTTTTCAATCCCAGCCGCTTTCTCGTCTCAGAAAGCGCCCCGTCGCAGCCAATAATTCTGTCGAAATCCGACGTATTGAGCGTATTGAGAACCGTTCTCGATGCATTTTGATTTAATTTGATTTCGGCGCCGGCTTTCTGGGCCAATTCGGCCATCAACCTGTCCAACGCGGCGTGGCTCATCGCAAAAAACTTATTCCGAAAACTAACTTTGACGGTTTTTCCGGGAAAGTGAATTAAGACAAAATCTATCTTATTTTGAATAAGTTTTCGGCTCTGAGGGATATAATTAAAAATTCTTTCTGAAAAAAGGCCGGAGCACGCCTCTTTGCCAATCTTGCCCTTTTTCTCAAAAACGGTAACCTTATGCCCCTTTCCCGAAAGTTTCCAGGCAAGATATAGCCCCGTTATTCCGGCTCCGATAATAGCTATTTTCTTCAATTTGGAGCGACTGTTTATCATAATTCCGGGCTACTATAAAACCAGTGGCAAAAGACAATAAAGAAATCAAAATCACGCCGATCGCTAAAATTATCTCAGATTGATGTTTCTTTACCGCGTTAGAAATTTTTGGCAATAAAGTTAAGAGCTTATTTCGGATTTTATTTCTAGGCACACCTTTCATAGATAAATGCGCAGCTGTTTTATTCTTACCTCTTCATTTAAAGTTGGGGTTATGATTGAAAGCATATTCATTTCCGAACTTTCTTTTTAATTATATCAGATTTTCGCCCATCGATAAATTTAAGGCAAGCCAAAAAACAAAAGCGGCAATCCGTCTCTAAAAATAATCCGAGAAAAACTCCGTTTAATTGGCTAAATTTTTTTTGATTTATATGCTATAATATAACTATGCGTATTGCCCAGATAAGCCCCTTGTGGTACGAGGTGCCGCCCTTTACCTACGGAGGCACCGAACTGGTTATCTCTCTGCTCACCGAAGAACTTATCAGAAGGGGCCACGAAGTTACTCTTTTTTCCACAGCTGACTCGCGAACCAATGCCAGAATGGTGCCCATTTGGCCAAAGGGTTTAGTTAAGGCCAATTTAGCCGCCCCTTTTGCCCCTTTGGCTTTATTGTATAAAGAGCTTTTGGAGAGACAAAATGAATTTGATATTATTCACGACCATGGAGAAGAATACGGCGTTGCCTTCAGCAAATTTTTAAAACCGCCGGTTGTCAGCACGCTGCACAACCCTGTCACCGAAGAAAAAAATATACTTTTCAAAAAATACTCAAATGTTAATTATGTTGCCATCTCAAAAGATCAAAAGAAATCGGGGCCGGGAATGCACATTGTCAAAACAATCTATCATGGTATTCCGGTAGAAAATTATGATTTTAATGACGAGCCGGAAGATTACCTTTTTTGGCTTTCCAGCATCCAGCCCGACAAAGGTACGGCTGCGGTTATTGAAATTGCCAAAATGGCGGGTGAAAAGCTCATCATCTCCGGCCCCATTCATCCCAGAAATGCCGATTATTTCGAGTATCGCATAAAGCCGTTGATTGACGGAAAACAAATTCAATTTGTCGGAGAGTCCGATTTCGAGAAAAAAATCAAGCTTTTTAAGAATGCTAAGGCGTTTCTTTTTCCGATTAAAAGAAAAGAGCCGTTTGGTTTGGTAGTCATAGAATCAATGGCTTGCGGCACCCCGGTGATTGCTTTCAAGGAAGGAGCGACGCCGGAATTAATTGAAGAAGGAAAAACCGGCTTTGTGGTGGAAAACAAAACTGAAGCCGTAAGGGCGCTGAAAAAAATTAAAACGATCTCTCGAAAGTATTGCCGAGAATATGTAAAAAAGAACTTTCCCTTAAAGAGAATGGTTAATCGTTATGAGCGGCTTTATAAAAAACTTACCAAGGGAAAACTTTCCGAGGCAAATGAAAAAGCCTCTCCTGAAAACTGAATCCTAAAAAATTAAATAAAGCGCAGGTTGCCCAAGCTTGGGGATAATTTGCTTGAGGAATGGCAATAATTTGCCGGTCTTCCACCGTGACTCCGTAACATTCGGGTAATTTCCCAATTTTCTTGTGAGCCAAAAACATGGCTTTTTTTATTTTCATATATTTTTCTTGGAAACCGAGTTTCTTTAATCCTTGGGCAATAATCCAGTTATCATGGGGCCAAACAGTCCCCAAATGGTACTGCTTTTCTTCGAAATCCGGCTCTTTAACAGAATGGGTCCGCAAGCCGTAGGGCGTCCAGAGATCTGGTTCAAAAAGACGATTAACCAGTTTTTCCACCTTGTCTTCTTTTAAAATGCCGGTAAAAAGCAGGTGGCCGGGATTTGAAGTAATGGTTTTCCTTTGCTTCTTCTTGTTGTCCAGACCCAAGGCAAAATAATTTTTATCGGGCATCCAGAATTTTTTATCAAAATCCTCTTTTAATTTCTCCATTCTTTCTTGTAATTTTTTGGCTAAATCCAGCTCTTTTTTTATAGTAGCCAGCTTGGCTACTTCTTTTAGAGCCAAATATTGGTAACCCTGGGCTTCAACAATGGCCACGGGCGCCTTTATCTTCAGGTGATCCTTAAAGCTATCCTTCCAGCCCTGATGATAAAGACCCTGGGGATTACTTCTCTGATACTCTAAAAAATAATCTTTGTCTTTATCTCCGCAGTCCTCCAGCCAGTTTAGAGCTTTTAAAATATTTTCCCAGTAAATCTCTAAGAAATCTCTGTCTTTTGTTTTTTGAAAATAAAAAGAGAAAACAATTAAAAATAACGGAGTGGCATCGACCGAGCCGTAATAAGGAAACGGATAACAACTTTTGGGATGCCGGCTTTTTTCCAAATCGGTTTCATGGAGAATCTTCCCTGGTTCTTCTTCTTTGTCTCGATTAAAAACTTTTCCTTGGAACTGGGAAAGAATTGACAAGGTGGCTTTGGCAATACCGGGATTCCAGTCCAATAACTGCCAGGCGGCAATCAAAGAATCTCGACCAAATAGTCGATCAAAGTTCGGCTGCCCGGCTTTTAGAAAACCCCTTCGATCTTTTAAAATCTTGATTTCTCTTAAAAGTTGCCTTTTCATTTTTTTTATTCTATCAAAAAAACGCCCGGAGGGTAACCATTGCAAAACCACCCGTGAGGGGTGGCTGCGACAATTAATCTTTGGTTTTTATTTTTATCTTTTTGGCTTTACTGGGTTTCTTCTCAGCTTTCGGCATAACTATCTTTAACACTCCCTTTTCGTAGCTGGCCTCCACCTCGTCTTCCTTAATGGGCATTGGCAAAGAGATAGACCTCTCGAAAGAACCTTTGCGGATTTCTTTCCTCCAGTAACCCTTTTTCTTCTCTTCTTTCTTTTCCTCGGACACACCGCTTACCTGCAATACCTGGTTTTCAACTGAAATATTAACTTTGTCAGGATTAATGCCGGGCAAATTAAGCTCAGCTATCACTTCTTTTTCCGTCTCGTAGACGTCCATTGCCGGCCCGCTTAATTTTACAGGAAGAAACCAGTTGTCGCCTTCAAAGATGCTGTCTAAGTCGTCAAAAGGTTTCCAAGGAATAATCGGCATAATATTAAAAATTATTTAATATTATTATCGACCTTTCCTCTTTTTTATTATATAAAAATCGTCCCCTTGTTTGTCAAGAACCTTTTTTCGTATCGAT
>CAZALP010000011.1:0-17087 GCA_964486395.1 uncultured Candidatus Saccharibacteria bacterium | reverse complement strand
GTGGAGCCCGAAATTAAAGAAGCGTCCCTTCAATTTAAAGAAGATCTTTATCAGACTATTTTGTCAGAGTGGCAAGAAAGGGAAATAAGATTTAGAGAGGCCGAAACCAAAGAATATCCTGACCCCTTCTAGCGGGCAATATTTACGTTTATTTATGGCGATCGCCACAAATAAACAATTACTTGAAATTTCTTCAATTTCTGATATAATGTTTTGTATGTCCCCGTAGCTCAACTGGATAGAGCGTTGGCCTTCTAAGCCGAAGGTTGTGCGTTCGAGTCGCACCGGGGACACCATGGCGGTCGTGGCTTAATTGGAAAAAGCACTCGGCTGTGGCCCGAGAGATTTGCGGGTTCGAGTCCCGTCGACCGCCCATTCAAACAAAAAACAGCCCTGATGGGTTGTTTTTTGTAATAAATTTCTTATTCCCTTTCTTGCAAAACTGTTTTGCACATCATTTCTTTATCTTTTCTTATAACTTTTAAGTTTATTTCTTGCCCAATTTTGCATTTTTCCAATACGGATTCAAGGGGATTTTTTTGAGTAATTTTTTCGTTTTTGACTTCCAGAATGACATCTCCCTCCTTGATACCAGCTTTATCTGCAGCGCTTCCGGGAATTACGGCTTCAGTTTTTCCTTGAGGGGTGGGCTCTGAAACGACCAGGGCTCCGTAGTCAATGGTCAATTTGAATTTATCTTTAATTTCCTTGTTTAATAATACGTATCTTAATCCCAAGAAAGGCTGACGGATTTTGCCGTATTTTTTCACATCCGCCAGATCTTTTTTGGCATTGTTGATGGGGAGAGCAAAACCGATATTTTCTGCCATAAAGACCATAGCGGCGTTAATGCCGATGGCTTTTCCTTCCATATCAATCAAGGGTCCCCCCGAGTTTCCGGGATTAATGGCGGCATCCGTTTGAATCAATCCCCGGAGTTTTGTAGTTTGTTGGGTCATTATGTCGCCGGCGGTAATCTCCCTGGAAAGGCCGGAAATCACTCCCACTGAAACCGTGTTTTGGAAGGTTCCCAGTGCGTTGCCAATGGCAATGGCAGTTTGGCCCAATTCTAACTTTGAAGAATCGCCGAGTTTTATCGTGGGAAGGTTTTTGCCGTTAATTTTCAGAATGGCGATATCGTGGATTTGGTCTTTAGCTAAAACTTCGGCGGGGTATTTCTCTTCTTCATTAACTATTACTACATATTCTGCCCGAGGGTCTGACACTACATGGCGGTTTGTGAGGACGATTCCCGACGGGTCGATAATAAAGCCCGAACCTCCCCCCGTTTTTATTTTCTTTTCTCCCTTGGGGATTAAAAAAGGGAAAGACTTTCCGCCAAAAGGATTCTCAAAAATAGGCAGCATTTTGGAAACGGATATGCTGACCACTGCCGGCAGCAGTTTTTTAACTATTTTGGGAATTTGAGAATTCTTAGTGTATTTCTCCATATATTATATTATATATTTTAATTTTAACATATTATTATCATTGTCAACAGGTCGATTTTTTGCTAATATCTAACATAGATTTATGGAGTTCGCCCTTGTAGCTCAATAGGATAGAGCAGCTCACTCCTAACGAGCAGGTTAGAGGTTCGACTCCTCTCAAGGGCACATGAGAAAGAATTTCAAAAAAGTTGTTTTACCGGTTTTTCTCGGATTCGCCTCTTTTTATATTTCAATTACGTTTGCCTTGGGGACAATCCTGGGATTTCTTTTCGGAAAGTATGTATCCGGAAAAGAAGCCGGCCAACCCGGAAAAATCAGGTCGTTTAGGTTTACCATCGGGAAGTATATAATACATTTGCACCACTGGTTTTATGTCAGTTTGGGATTGTTCATCGTTTTTATCGGCGGTATGACTTATTTTCTCCCCTTTTTTGTTTTGGGATTTGCCAGCGGGTTTGCTTTCCAGGGGATTTACTGCTACAATGATTGGTATAAATTCATAGCGAAGAAAAGTTAGGGGCCCATGGTATACCGGTAACACGCCTCCATGGCATGGAGGAGTACGGGGTTCGATTCCCCGTGGGTCCACAGGAATCCGCCGAAGGCGGATTTTATATTTGATATTTTGACATCTAACGGGTAAAATGTTAAGAATAAAGGTTGTTTGGAGGGGGGGCGGGTTGTGCCGAATTGGTAAGGCGATGGTCCCGAAAACCATTGGGAGAAATCCCGTGCAGGTTCGAGTCCTGCACCCGCCGCATGGAAATTTCAGGCACTGAAAGTGCCTATAAATTTCCATTTATAACTAGGAAGCAGCGACAGTTAAAACTACCTTAGGCCTTCGGGCAACTCGTCCTGCACCCGCCGCATATGTTCAAATTTTTAAAGACTTGCCTGCCGGTAGGCAGGAAACAAAAAGAACCCCAGAACTTGAAAGAGGTTTTTGATCATCTTAAAAAATTGGAGAAAAACTACGAAGAATTGACTCGGGAATTGGCAGAATTTAAAGAAAAGAGCAAAAAAGACCTGCAGAAATTCGGATTGGTTAGATTCAATCCCTTCAAAGAGATTGGGGGAGACCAGAGTTTTTCCATTGCTCTTCTGGATGCTGAGAATAACGGGCTTGTTATTACTTCGCATTACGGCAAAGAGTTTAATAGGGTTTACGCCAAATCCATCAGTCAAGGGCAATCTGAGTATCAGCTTTCCAAGGAAGAGAGACAGGCGATAGATAAAGCCATAAAGGGTGCTGGTTCTTAATTTTCAAACAGTTTTTAAAATTGAAAATTGATAATTGTGAATTTTTTTTGGAGTATTTTATGGTAGCAAAACTCGAACAACAGAATAAAGATAATTTACAGCCGCGTCCGCCGGTTGTTGTTGTGTTGGGGCATGTTGATCACGGGAAATCCAGTATTCTTGAAGCGATTAAGGATCTGAAGATTACGGAAAAGGAATCGGGGGGCATTACCCAGCACATCGGCGCTTATGAGATTGAGCACAATAATAAAAAAATTACTTTTATTGACACTCCGGGACACGAGGCTTTTTCAGCCATGCGTTCTAGAGGAGCCAAGGTGGCGGATATTGCCATTTTGGTGGTGGCCGCAGAAGAAGGAATAAAGCCCCAGACAAAAGAAGCTATTTTGCATATTAAAAAGGCGGGCATTCCCGTAATTGTGGCTATCAACAAAATAGACAAGCCGGGAGCAGATCCAGAAAGGGTAAAAAGAGAATTATCCCAGGCGGATGTTTCAGTTGAATCGATGGGAGGAGACGTTCCTTCGGTCGAGACTTCGGCCAAGACGGGAGAAGGCATTGAGGGAATTTTGGAGTTGGTGTTGTTGGTGTCAGAAATGGAAGGATTCAAAGGCAATTTTAGCAAACCCGGAGAAGGAGTGGTTATTGAATCATATTTGGATAAAAAAAGAGGGGCAACCTGTACTTTGCTTTTAAGAGATGGCATCCTTAAAGAAGGCGATATCGTAGGCAGTCGTTCCGCCTTGGGCAAAGTTAAGATTTTAGAGAATTTTCAAGGTGACAGAATAGAAAAAGCTACCCCTTCCATGCCCGTAGTGGTTATAGGATTTGAAAGAGTCCCCCGCGTGGGAGAAAAGTTTGAAGTTTATCCCGATATAGAATCTGCTCAAAAATACATTGAAAAAAAAGAAAGGAAAACAGAGGGGGGCGAGGTGTTTTTTGTGGAAGAAGGGAAAAAAGTTTTAAATTTAATCTTGAAAGCTGATGTTTGGGGTTCCTTGGAAGCCATAGAAGAAATTTTAAAATCAATTCCCCAGGAAAAGGTGATTTTAAGAGTGTTGGAAAAGGGAGTGGGGGAAATAAATGAAAAAGATGTAAAATTGGCCCGAAGCAGCAAAGCCAGGATAATAGGCTTTAGAGTGAAGCCAGACCCCATTGCCGTCAAATTATCAGAAAGAGAAGACATTAAGATAATGACTTTTGATGTAATTTACGAGTTAGCTCAACAAATACGCCAATTAATGGAAAAAGCCGTAGTTTCAGAAAGGGTTAGAATCGATTTGGGAAAAGTAAAGGTCCTGCTTATTTTCCGGACAGCCAAAAACCGTCAAATAGTGGGAGGAAAGGTGACGGAAGGAGAAGTTAAAAAAGGAACCTCCGTTGAGGTTTTTCGAGGCCAAGATTTTTTGGGCAAAGGCAGATTGATTAATCTTCAAAAGAACAAAAAAGACGCAGAAAGAGCGGCTAAGGGCGAGGAATGCGGACTCCTCTACGAGGGAGAAGTGAAGATAGAAGAAGGGGATATCCTTCAAGTTTATACCGAAGAAAGAAGAAAAGGCGAACTCTAATTTTATGTCGCGAAGAATCCAAAAGGTTAATCAATTGATTAAAAAAGAACTCTCGCAGATCGTTTTAAAAGAAATGGATTTTTTGAAGAAGGTTTTAGTTACTTTAACCAGAGTTGATACTTCTCCGGATTTGGAGCAAGCCAAAGTATTCATATCCGTCATTCCCGAAGAAGAAAGCCAGCAGGCGCTGGAAACTTTGAATAAATCCATTTATTATCTTCAGCAGAAATTAAACCAAAGGCTTAAAATGAGGCCCGTACCAAGAATTAAATTCATGGAGGAGAAGAGAACCAAGGAGGCGGGGAGAGTAGAGGAACTGCTGGAGAAAATTAAACGCCCCTAATTCCCAATTTTCAATGACCAATTTTCAATGAATTTTCAATACTCCAATTATCAAAACGTGTTTGAAAACTTTAAAATTGTAACATTGATTGCTGTGTATGAATAGTGGGTAAATTAAAAATTGATAATTGAAAATTTATTAGGATGTCTAACAAACTAACCGATCAATTCAAACAGATTGATGAATTACTGCGAGGCGCTCGTAGGGTATTGGTGGTTGCCCACGAGAATCCAGACCCCGACGCCGTGGCCTCGGTTTTGGTTCTTCATCATTTTTTTAAAAAAAGGAATCTAGAAAGTTTTCCTTATCTGCCGGATCAGCCTCCAAAATATTTAAATTTTCTCCCCGGATTTTTTGAAATTAAAACTGATATAGGATCTTTTAAACCCGATACTATTTTCGGTCTTGACTACGGTGATTTTAAAAGGTTAAAAATTCCAGAAGAAGTTCTTCGGGGGAGCTCGTTAAAAATTGTAACTATTGATCACCATTTAAAAAGCGACCAAAGGGGCAAGATAAAGATTTTGGAGCCGGAGATTTCTTCTACTGCCGAAATTATTTACTATTTGTTGAAACACTGGAAAATAGAGATAGACCGAGATATTGCCGTTTGTCTCTTAGCGGGCATTTTTTCAGATAGCGGAGGATTCAGACACGTTTCCACAAGCTCTGATACTTTCCGGGTAGTTTCTAATTTACTTTCGAGGGGCATTTCCTTGAACAAAATCGTCCGTGGTACTTTGGCTTTTGAGAAACCTCTCAATTTATCCAGGGCTTGGGGACAGATTTTGGCTAAAACCACGCTGGAAAGAGAAACCGGTTTAGCTTATTCCTGGATTTCCATTGACGATCTTAGGAAATTTGACATTACCATGAGAGATTTTGACGGCATCACCAATTTAATTTCAGCAGGCTCTCCGGTCAATTTGGGATTATTTTTGGTAGAGCAAAAGCCCAGGTTGATTAAGGGGAGTTTGAGATCCGAGCCCTCCGGCGGCATAAATGTTGTAAAAATAGCCAGGCCGTTGGGAGGAGGAGGACATCCTTACGCTGCCGGTTTCCAGCAACAAGGGACCATCGAGGAAGTCTTGAAAAAAGTGCTAGATCTCGTGGCTGACGCCACTCGTTAACACCTTGCGGTTTTAATATTTCCACTACGGGAAAACACCCGGTTTTCTTGACTTTTTTGTTTTTGCCTTGATTGTGAAGGAAAAAAATGATAAAATAAATAACGCACGGCGCAGTAGCCAAGTGGCTTAGGCAGGGGACTGCAAATCCTCTTACGTGGGTTCGATTCCCGCCTGCGCCTCAATTTCGCCGCGGTGGCGGAATTGGTTTACGCGTAGCGCTTAAAACGCTATGGGGAATTATCCCCGTGTGAGTTCGAGTCTCACCCGCGGCACCCAAAGAAAAACACGGAGAACAGTTCTCCGTGTTTTTTAAATAGTTCACGATTGTGAGGTATTAAGATTCTAAAATTTCTACGTAGGTATTTTTGGCGCCGAAGTTTTTGGCCTCCCAATAGGAGGGAAACCAAATATCAAAATGATAATATCCTTTCTTCGGGTTCATTCTATCTTCCACTACGAAGATTTTCTCTCCATAGAGTTCTGGCAGTCTAACCATAGTTCCAAAAGGTAATAGATTGTTTGCTATAATTCCATCTCTGACTCGGGTGCCGGCCGCAGTAATAAAAGGATCTGCGTCTGTTTCTTCCGGAGTGGAAGAATAGGCGGTAACCACCACTCTTACTTTGTCCTTGACCTTGGGTTCTGGCAGGGGAGAGGAAGACAATAAGCTATTGTCTTCTAAAGTCAAAAAGCCAGAAATATGTTCTTCTGGGGAAAGAGATTGTTCAGTTTGGGGGTTGGGCGCCTGGAGATTAAACAGCATGCCCAGTACCACAATGGAAATTAAGCAGATTTTAGATGTTTTATCCATATTAAAACCTAAAACCCTTTTTCAAGGGTTCTATCATATTACCTCTTTCCAGAAGATAAGTCAAGGGCAGTTATTCACAATATTTGGAATATTTGGAGCGGGTAAGGGGAGTCGAACCCCTGTCTGAACATTGGCAATGTTCCGCACTACCGTTGTGCTACACCCGCATGGTGCCGCGGGTGAGAATTGAACTCACGACCCCTTCTTTTTCAGAGAAGTGCTCTACCACTGAGCTACCGCGGCTAGAAAATCACCCCGACCCCCGGCTTAAGAAATCCCTCGGTTTCTTACGTCACCTCGTTTCTATTTTCCAAGATGGGGTGATTTTAAAATTTTCAATTGAAAGTTTTTATGTGGACGGCATAGGACTCGAACCTATAAACCTTCTGCGTGTAAAGCAGACGCTCTAACCAATTGAGCTAGCCGTCCAGTTCTTTTTTCATCAAGAAGGCCGCTTCGCCGTCTTGGTAGTAATTTTCAATAGTTTTTGTCACTTCAAAGCCAAAGTTTTTCAAAAAAGCGAAGCCAGTTTTGTTGTCAAGCCGGCAACGAGCCGCAGTTTCCTTTAATCCCTTTTCCGCAAAATGCTTTAGAATGTGCTTCATTAAGCTTTTACCGATCCCTTTATCTCGATAGTTGGGGTTTGTGGCAATCAGTTTTATTATTCCCATGTTTTCTGAGGCTGCGCTCACGACAAATCCCAGTATTTTTCCATTTTCTTCGGCTACAAAGGAATCTTCAAGATATTTCTTAAATTCGCTTTTCGGCCAGGGTTTGGTAAAAGAAGCTTTTGTTATTTCCATTACCATTTCCAGATCTTCTGGTTGGAATTTCCTAATTTCCATGGTGCCCAGGGCGGGACTCGAACCCGCACGCTCTAATGAGCCACGCCCCTCAAACGTGTGTGTATCCCAATTCCACCACCTGGGCGGCTTTTATTTCCTTTCTTTAATTTTCGCTCTTTCTCCGGTAGCTTCGCGGAGATAGTAAAGCTTGGATCTTCTGGCTTTGCCTTTTCTAACTATTTCTATTTTCTCGATAGTGGGGGAGTGTAGGGGAAAAATTCTCTCCATTCCTACTCCGTCCACTAACTTTCTAACGGTAATAGTAGCTCCGGGTTCCCGACCGTGTTTTCTGGCTAAAACTTGACCTTCGAAGATTTGGATTCTTTCTTTATCTTTTTCTTTTACTTTTTGGTAAACCCGAACAGTATCACCCGGTCGGATATCGGGTAAGTCGCTTTTCATTTGCGGTTTAATTAATGTTTCAAGTTTTTCAAACATAAGTTTAAGTCTTTAGGTGTTTTTGATTTAAATTCTTCGATTTTTCCACTGGGCAGCAATATTTTTAGGTAGCTAGCGTGGAGAAATTGCCTTTTTAAACCTTCGGGTTTTGGTTGGTTTTTGAATCCGTACAATTTATCTCCTGCAATTGGGTGGCCCAAATAGGCAAAGTGGGCTCTTATTTGATGTTTTCTGCCGGTTTTGGGTTCGACCTCAATTAAATCATAATTTTCAAATCTTTTCAACACTTTGTAATGGGTTTCAGCTTCTCTTTTCCCCTTAGCTTCGGGTTCTTGGGGCAAGTAGATTTTTTGTTTTCTTCTATCTTTGGGGGAGCGGCCCAGCAGCGTTTTAATTTCCCCTGTTTTGTTTTTCAGATTGCCCGCCACTAAGGCAAGGTATTTTTTTTCTACTTTTCTTTCTTGGAATTGTTTTTGCAAGAATTCCAGAGTTTTTTCGTTTTTTGCGGTTATCAGAACTCCCGAAGTGTCTTTATCTAATCTGTGAGCTCTGTTGGGAATATCATCGGCATTAACTCCAGCGGGTTTATCCAAAACCCTGACATTTTCATCTTCATAGATTATCGATAATTTTTCATTTTTCATTTTTAATTTACCCACTGTTCACACACAGGCGATAGCGCGGGTGGGCGGTACCCGATTCGAACGGGTGACCTCTTCCGTGTCGAGGAAGCACTCTAACCAACTGAGCTAACCGCCCCCTTGGTGCGCGTGGGAGGGATCGAACCTCCGACCCCAGACTTATAAGGTCTGTGCTACTACCACTGAGCTACACGCGCGTGTTTTTCTCAAGCCACAATGGCGATTCGGTTATAGAGTTTATAACATATTTTCCTTCCAAATTTCCATACTTTCTCCATTGCAAACGCCCAAAAAATGGATTCTACACTTTCACTTTAAATTTTTTGGATTTCTTTTTCGGAGAATCTTTCTTAATCCGAGCCGTTCTTTTTTTGGTTAACCGCTCAAATTCTTCTCTTTCTATTGTTTCTTTTTCAGTTAGGGTTTCGGCGATTTTATCCAGCATTTTTCTTTTTTTCTTCAGAATCTTTTTGGCAGTGGCTTGGGCGTTTTTAATGAAACGGGAGACCTCTTCGTCAATTTGGGCCGCCACTTCTTCGGAGTAGTTTCTTTGCTCGCCCAGTTCTTTTCCCAAAAAGACTAGTTCTTCCTTTTCTCCGAAAGCCACCGGACCCAACTTATCTGACATGCCGTACTCTTTGACTAGTTTTCTAGCAAGGGCGGAAGCTTTTTCCAGGTCGTTGGCAGCTCCCGTAGTGATTTCCCCGAATACCAATTTTTCTGCCGTGTATCCTCCCAGGAGGGTTGCCAAATCAGATAGGAATTCGCTTCGAGTTTTCAATCTTCTTTCTTGGGTTGGAAGCTTCAAGGTGTAGCCTGCCGCCCGGCCTCTCGCTACTATTGATATTTTTCTAACAGGTTCGGCTTCGGGCATAAAAGAAGCTACCAAAGCGTGTCCTGCTTCGTGGTAAGCTGCGACCTTCTTTTCTTTATCAGAAAGAATATGGCTTTTCCTTTCCGGACCCAAGAGAACTTTATCAATGGATTCCAGCAGCTCTGATTGGTGGATTTCTTTTTTGTTCCTTCTGGCAGCTAAAATGGCAGCTTCATTAACCAAGTTGGCCAAATCTGCTCCCGAAAAACCGGGAGTGCGCTCGGCAATCTCCCGCAGTTTTACATCTAGGGATAGAGGTTTTCCTTTGACGTGAATTTTCAAAATTTCTTCCCGGTCATTAATGTCTGGTTCGTCCAGAACCACTCTTCTGTCAAATCTGCCCGGCCTCAATAAAGCTGGGTCTAAGACGTCAGCTCTATTTGTTGCCGCCATAACTATACATTTAGTATCTCTTTCAAAACCGTCCATTTCGGTCAGGATTTGGTTTAGGGTTTGTTCTCTTTCGTCGTGGCCTCCGCCCAGGCCGGCTCCCCGCTGCCTGCCGACCGCATCCAGTTCGTCAATAAAGATAATGGCCGGAGCCGCCTTCTTGGCGGTAGAAAATAAATCTCGGACTCTCCCCGCTCCTACTCCCACGAACATTTCCACGAATTCTGAACCGGAAATGTGAAAGAAAGGCACATGGGCCTCGCCCGCCACAGCTCTGGCCAGCAAGGTTTTTCCCGTTCCCGGCGGCCCCATCAGGAGTACTCCCCGGGGAATCCTTGCCCCCATGGCTAAGAACTTTTTGGGATGTCTTAAGAAATCCACCACTTCCTTTAATTCTTCTTTGGCTTCTACTAGGCCCGCTACATCTTTGAAGGTAATTCTTTCTTTGGGATGGCCTTCGGCGCCGAAAAGCCGGGCTCGGGCTTTGGAAAAATTAAAAGCCTGCATGGCACTCCCCCGGGCTTGGCGGAATATCATCCAGAAAAAAAAGCCGAAAATCAAAAAGGGAAAAAGCAGCAGGGAGATGGGGCCAAGCCAAAACATTAAGCCTTTTTCTTCCTTTGATTCGACCTCTACTTTTTCCAAGGCCGATTTATCAACCCCGTAATTTAACAAGGATTCGGAAAGGGCTGTTTCCACTTCTTTTTTCGATTTGGCTTCGGTGCCGTCTTGATAAGTAAGGGTGAGATTATTTCCGGAAACTACTATTTTTTTGATGTTTCCTCTGTTGATGTCTTCCACCACTTGGGTAAGCGGTATTTTGTTTTCTTTTTCAAAAGGATTAGAAAATACGGCAAAAACCCCCGAGATAATCAGGAAAATCAGCAAGATGAAAACTACGTTTTTTAACAAATTTTTCATAACTTTTTTATTATAGCCAATTTGCCGATAATTTCAAGTATATTTTAACACACTAAGCGGGACAAAAGAAATAGATACAATGTAAGGTTTGCGACATCTCACACTTATCTCACACTAAGTCTTATATTAATCTCAAAATACACACCGCAATGGAAAAAGCTGCCGAGTTCCGACGGGATCGGCAGCTTTTGCTGTGCTAAATAGGGATGGGTTTTCATCGACTTCTTCATTGTTGCCGGTTTTAGCATTTTTGGGCTGCTTGCCGGAGTGCCCTTTCGCGTTCGTTGCGGGAAAGATAGGCTTCCAACACTTGGGCCGGGGCTATTTTGTTTTGCCGCCGGAGTATTTTGGCGGCTTCGGCAAGAGTGTCAGCGCCGGTGCTATAAGATGTATGGGGTTTATTGTCTTTTCCCAGGACAATTTTGGCTATACCGACTTCCAGGAGACCCGAGAAGGTTAGCCCGGTTCGCTTGACAGCAACGGCAGAGACTGCCACCGCTCTCATTTTAGCTTCCCGGGCTGCGGCGAACAGACCGCTGATTTGACACTTGTCTTCCAGGTATTCATTTCTAATCCTGAAGACAAGCTTCTTTTGCTCGTCCTTGGTCAGCTGGTCCATTGCCGTTTTGAGAGCGGCGTAAACCCTAGGCTGTTCTTCTTCTGGCCGGCGCGTGGTAATTTGCCGGGCGTGGTACAGGGCCGTACCGAACGGGCTGGTCTGCTTGTCGGTTGGTTTGGTAACCTTTTTCGTTTTCATCTGCGGTACCTCCTTAGTTGTAGTTTCTTGTTTTGGTTTCGGTGCTGGTTCGTGTTTAGATTCTTTCGGTTCTGGTTTTGTTCTTGTTTTTTTTCTTGGTTTTTTCTTTTTCCGGGCTCTGGATGCATCTTCAGGATCTTTGGTCGATTTCCTGATGCGTTTTCCAGTACCCTCTTCAAAGAATTCCGAGAAATCATCGTCGCCAGCTTCCAATTTGGCTTCGACTTCCCTTGGGTCAATTTTCTTTCTCAAAGCTTACCTCCATTAATCATTAATTAAATTTCCCTATTTAGCGTTTAGCGTTGTGAAGTGTACAACAAGATATTTTATTATATAATAAAAAATCTGTCAAGACCTTTTGGTATTTTGCCAAGAATCCTGACAGATTTGACTTTTATTCATAGTATTCTTAGGATTTCTTTTTCCCCAACTTCGGGGATTCCCCGAAGTTTTTTTAGGGCTTTTCTTTGAAAGCCGGGGAAGATTTTTCTCGTCAGGAGGTATTTTATTACCCCTTTCAATTCTTTTTCATAATGAGAATTATCGCTTCGACCGCGAAGATAGTAGTTAATGAGAAAATTTATCGGGAAGACGTTTTTTAGGTTAACGTTTCTCGTTTCGCCGCTTTTTACCCGGATGGCGACGAAATCTGTTTCTATCAAAACAACCGGCCCCACAATGAGCTCTCGCCCATCACGGGCCGCCACCTTCTCTCCTGTTCTGATATTCATTTTTGTCCTCCTCTTTACCTTCCTTGCGGAGATATTTGTTAAGGTACTTTATACTATACCTTATCTTTCAATTAATGTCAAGGTCATTTTATGCTCCTTTGGTTCTATTTGGAGAATTTTGAATTTGTAAGTTTCGCCGATTTTCAGCTTCTCTTCCATTTTGCTGCGAGTGCCGAATTCGGAAATGTGTGCCAGTCCTTGGATTTTGGGCTCTATTTCCACAAAAGCGCCAAAAGGATTGAACTTGGTCACTTTTCCCTCTACCGTGTCTTCCTTTTTGTATTTTTCCTTAAGGTTTTCCCAGGGGTCTTTTTTTAGGGCTTTTAAGGACAGGGAAACTCTGCCGTCTTCTGTAATCTCGATGATTTTGGCTTTGATTTTGTCTCCTACCTGCACGATGTCAGCCGGGTCTTCAATCAGCTGCCAGTCCAGTTCTGAGATATGAATTAACCCTTCCAATTCTTCTTTGCCGAATTTGACAAAAGCTCCGAAATCCACGATTCCCGTGATTTCTCCCTCTACTATGTCTCCCACTTTGTATTTCTTGAGGATTTCTTTAATTTTTTTGATTTCCGTAGCCCTTTCGGAGAAAATCAAAATTTCTTTTTTGGGATTTAAATCGAGGATTTTAACCTCCAATTCTTTGCCCACCAGCTTTTGGAGACGGTTTAGGATTTTTGTTTTGTCAGCTCCTTCAACTCGTGGATAGTGCTCCGGCGCCAACTGGGAAACGGGTAAAAATCCCTGGAGGCCCTCAACTTCTGTTATCAACCCTCCTTTGTTGGCGCCCAAAATTTTTACGTTAATGATTGCATCCTTTTCTTTTTTCTCATTTAGTTTTTCCCAGCTCAGTTCTTTGCCGGCTTCGGTTAAAGACAATTCGATGTATCCATCATCTGTTTCCAAATCAACAATCTTAGCGAAAACCTTATCTCCTACTTTGAGATTTTTCAGTTCGTTTTTGGCTGTGTAAAACTCTCTGCCGTAAATGATGCCGGTCCCCTTGTTTCCCAAATCCACATAGATGGTAGATTTCCCCGTTCCTATAATTTTTCCTTCCACAATCTCGCCCACTTTGGGGGGTTTGGGTAAATCGTTATTTTTAATTTCTGCGGCGTTTTTCATACTATTTGGGAATATAACATATTGATTGAACTCTGGCAAGCTTTATGCTATCATATATATAATATGCACATTATTTGGAAGGGGCAATCCTGCTTTCAAATTGTCGTTTCTCAGCAAAAGGGAGAGCAGGTAAAATTGGTTACCGATCCTTTTTCGAATGAAATCGGCTTCAAGCTTCCCAGGGTGGAAGCCGATGTTTTGTTGGTTTCTCACCAGCATCACGACCATAACAACGTTAAGGGCGTGGGAGGCAATCCTTTTCTGATAGAGGGCCCCGGCGAATACGAGATAAGAGGTATTTTTATACAGGGAGTTCCTTCCTTTCACGATTCAAAAGAAGGCAAGGAAAGAGGAAGAAACACCATTTATACCATTGACGCAGAAGATATGAGGATTTGCCACCTGGGGGATTTGGGCCAAAAAGAGCTGACTCCGGAACAGTTGGATAAAATAGACAACGTGGATATTTTGATGGTCCCTGTGGGGGGAACCTATACCGTTGACGCCAAAGGAGCCAGTGGCATTATTTCTCAAATTGAGCCCAGAATCGTCATCCCCATGCACTATAAAATTCCTAAGCTGAAAATAAAGCTGGAGGGAGTGGACAGGTTTTTAAAAGAAATGGGCAAAAAAACCTCAGAAGCGCAGCAAAAACTCCTAATCAAAAAGAAGGATTTGCCTAAAGAAGAAACTAAGATTATTGTATTGAAGCCTTAATATGCCCAAAAAGGAAAAAAAACAGAAAAAACAAAGTAAGGAAATAGAAGCAGGCCATGTGAAGCCGCGAGAGATCGTGGAGGAAATGCAGGAATCCTATATTGACTATGCCATGTCAGTGATTGTTTCCAGGGCTTTGCCAGACGTTCGCGACGGACTTAAGCCTGTTCATCGCCGGATTTTGTATGCTATGTGGGAAGATAATTTAACCCACTCGGCCAAATACAGAAAATCTGCCACCGTGGTGGGAAGCTGTTTGGGTCGTTATCATCCCCACGGCGACATGGCCGTCTATGATACCTTGGCCAGAATGGCCCAGGATTTTTCTCTAAGATATCCTTTGATTCAAGGTCAGGGAAATTTTGGTTCAATCGATGGGGATCCGCCGAGTGCTATGCGCTATACAGAGGCGAGGATGTCAAAGATAGGGGAAGAGATGCTAAGAGATATTGCTAAAAATACCATTGATTTTGTTGACAACTACGACGGCACCAGAAAAGAGCCCACTGTTTTGCCATCTCCCTTGCCTCAGTTGTTGCTTAACGGTTCTTTGGGTATTGCCGTGGGTATGGCCACCAACATTCCTCCGCATAATTTGGGAGAAGTGATAGATGCTGCTATTTATTTAGCCGACCACCCCAAAGCTGACACCGAAGATTTGTTTAAATTCATTCAAGGGCCCGATTTCCCAACTGGCGGCTCAATTTACAATCAGAGAGAAATTATCGAAGCTTATTCTCAAGGAAAGGGCCCTATTGTTATGCGGGGAAAAGCCGAAGTGGTGGAAAAGGAGAAAAGCCAAAGGCAGCAGATTATTATCACCGAAATTCCCTACCAGGTTTTAAAATCTTCTTTGGTCGAACAGATGGCACGCTTGGTTCACGAAAAGAAGCTGGGAGGAATAAAAGACATTAGGGATGAATCAGACAAAGAAGGTCTTAGGATCGTCATCGAGCTTCAAAGAGATGCTTATCCCCAGAAAGTTTTAAACCGCCTTTACAAGTTTACCGACCTGCAAAAAACTTTCCATTTGAACATGCTTGCTTTGGTAGAAGGAATTCAGCCAAGGGTTTTGTCTTTGCCGGATGTCTTAAGTTACTATTTAGCCCACAGAAAGGAAGTGGTTCAGAGACGGACCAAGTACGATTTGGAAAAAGCCAAAGAAAGGGCTCATATTTTGGAGGGTTTGCATAAATGCTTAGCCAAAATAGACGCTGTCATAAAAACTATTAAAAATTCTGCCAACCGGCCGGAGGCCCAGAAAAACTTGATGCGCCGCTTCCGATTGACGGAAGTTCAAGCCAACGCCATTTTGGAAACCAAGCTTTCCGCCTTAGCCAAATTAGAAAGAAAAAAAATAGAAGACGAGCTTAAGGAAATGAGGGCAAAGATTAAAGAATACACCGCCATTTTGAAAAGTCCCCAAAAGATAAAAGAAATCGTCAAGAAAGAATTGAAGCAACAGAAAGAAGCTTTCGGCGACAAAAGGAAAACCAGAGTCCAGGTTCAAAAAATAGGGGAGATAGCAGAAGAAGATCTGATTCCCCAAGAGGAAACCATTATTACTCTAACCCAGGGAGGGTACATTAAAAGAATCAATCCTTCTCTTTACCGCAAGCAGAAGAGAGGAGGCAGAGGCATGATTGGTATGAAAACCATAGGAGAAGATATCGTAGAGCATTTCCTGACAGCCATGACCCATGACAGCTTACTCTTTTTTACCGATTCTGGGAAAGTTTTTCGTAGCCCCGTTTACGAAATTCCGGAAGGCGCCAGGGTGGCTAAAGGCCGGGGACTTTTGAACTTCTTGGAAATTTCGCCTCAGGACAAGGTTTTATCCTTGCATGCTCTTTCAAAAAAGGACAAAGAAAGGGGGGTAAAATTTTTAGTGATGACTACCAAAAATGGTATAATAAAAAAGACGCCTTTAGAGGACTTTGAAAACGTCAGGAGATCGGGATTGATCGCCATTTCTTTGAAAAAGGGAGATGTCTTGCAGAGCGTGCGCAAAACCACCGGCAACGACGACATCATCCTGGTTACCCAAAAAGGACAATCCATCTGCTTTAAGGAAAAGGATATCAGGCCGATGGGCAGAACGGCCTCCGGCATTCGGGGAATTCGTTTGAAGAAGTCAGACGAAGTCATTGCTATGGATGTAACCACTCAAAAATGCGAGCCCGGCAAGTGTTATCTTTTGGTATTATCGGAAAATGGTTTCGGCAAAAGGACGGACTTAAGGGAATACAAACTGCAAAACAGGGGAGGTTCCGGCATTATTACAGCCAGAATTACCCAAAAGACGGGAAATCTGGTCTCGGCCATGATTTTGACGGGCGAGGAAGAAGATCTTATCGTTATTTCACGCAAGGGGCATGTCATCAGGATTAAAATAGGTTCTATCAGCAAATTAAACAGGGCTACCCAGGGAGTGAGAATAATGAAACTGGAGCCGGGAGACAAAGTGGCTTCGGCAATATGCATCTGATAAGAATTTTCAATTTTCAATGTTCAATTTTCAACCAATATCACAATTTTACAATTAACCCACTGCTCGCACACAGTAAAAAGTTTGAATCATTGAGTCATTAAAAATTCATTGTAAATTGTAAATTGATAATTATTATGCCGGAAGAATTTCTTAAACCATCCAAAATATTAGACGAGCTTGATTTGAAAGAAACCATGACGGCGGTAGACTTCGGTTGCGGCTCGGGCGGCTGGGTTCTGCCTTTGGCAAAAAAACTGGAAGAAGGCAAAGTTTACGCCATAGATATTTTGGAAGAACCGATTTCCGCCCTGAAGAGCAAAGCCAAGCTGCAAAAAATAATCAATATTGAAACGATACTGGCCGATGTGGAGAGGGGAGTGGCTATCCCCGGTGAAACGTGCGACTTGGTCTTAATGACCAATTTGCTTTTTGAGTGTGACGATAAAAGAGCTGTGTTGGCTGAAGGAAAAAGAGTTTTAAAGCCGGGAGGCAGAATTTTGGTAGTGGATTGGATAAAAGATAATCCTTTGACCAAACAGATAGAGTTTGTTTCGTTTGATGAAATTAAGAACATTGCCAGAGGTCTTGGTTTGAAAATAGAGAAAGAATTTCCGGCCGGCTCTTATCATCAAG